>CALEKX010000043.1 GCA_937904525.1 uncultured Phycisphaerales bacterium | reverse complement strand
TGCCCTACGCTTCCTGGCGGGCGCCATGTCAGCCGAGGCCTTCGATCACACCGTGGGCGTTCTCGTTGCGCAGCTCGAGCGTGTACTCGCCGACGAGCTGGCCGGACTCGCGGTCGCCGGTGCGCGCCAGCGGCCGATACTGGAAGCTGCGGCCAGCCAGCGGCAACACATCGATCCGGCTGGAGTCCAGCAGCAACACCGTGCCCGGCCGCACGCTGCGCGACAGCACGATGCGGCAGACACCGAAGTCGCTCTCATAGACGCTGACGGCGTCCTTGAACGTCTCGCCCTGAGCCGAGAAGCGGCGATTGGACGCGACGAACTGGTTGATCGCGCGCTTCTCGCGCCCGCCGACGACGATCAGGTCGACGTTGCCGCTGCTGTTCTGCCAGATCGCGCGCAGCGCCGTGTTGAGCTGCTCCTCGGTCAGCGTACTGGCGCTGGGGAAGCCGTCTTCGCCGGGAACGAACACGTTGGTCGCGATGAACGACCGGATGCCGCGCATCGTGCGCCGCACGTTGGCCGATCCTTCAGGCGTGGTGGCCGCGGCGACGCTGTTGATCACGGCGTCTTCCAGCTCGCGCAGCATCTCGCGAAGCCGCTGGACCTTCAGATACTCCAGCTCGTCAGCGACGGCGATCTGGCGCACCGCCAGCTCGGACCCGCTGACCTCCACCGTCGAGGTGAAGATCTGCGTGTAGTTGGTCACGCGCGAGCGGATGGTGAAGCGCGGCGCGGCTGCGTCGTCGCCTTCGAGCGCGGCGTTGCAGAGGATGTGCAGCGGCTGGCCATCGGACAGCGCCTCCGCCGTCGTGTTGCCGTAACCGCGGACGACCGTGATCTGGTTCTGGGTGGTGTTGACCGCGGTGACGAGCATGATCTCGGCGCTGTCGTCAGCGCGGATCTGATCGCCGACGCGGAACCGATCGGCATGGGCGACGCCGACCGTCGTCGCCAGCACCGGCGAAGGCGTGAAGCTGTCCTGATCGATCGAATCGACGTTGGGCAGCAGCGCGTCCTCCAGCCATTCATGCACGGTCGATCGCGCGACGCGCATCGGATCGCCCAGGGCGTCCAGCAGCGGCGTGGCGTGCGGGGAGTTGATGGCAACCAGATCGGCAACGTCCTCGGCGATCTCAGGCAGGGCGTCACCGCCGGACCAGGTGGCTTTTCCGGTGAAGGGCATGGCAGGGCTCCTTTCTGTGATTGCGGAATGGGGGAAGTGAATGCGGAATGCGGAATACGGAATGAGGAATTGCTCCTCGAAACATCCAAACACAAAACACCAAACAACAGTTCACCGATATGCCCGCCTGGCGCGCAGGTACTCGTAGAGCAGCCGGCGGTTGTGGGCGCGGGCGAGTTGCTCAGCCATACGCGTCAGTTCGCGGATGGGGTCGGGCGCGTCCGGCGTCTCCGGACGAGCGGCTGGGGGTGGGGTGTCGATGGGTGCATCCGGGGTGGTGTCGGTTGGCGGGGGTGTAGCGGTGTCGGGCATGTTGGGCTCCTTTCTCTGGTGGGAAGGGACTTGTGCCATGCGCGGGCGAGACGCCCGCGCCACTGGGGTTGGGCCACGGCTAGTAGCCCAGTTCGCGGTGGATGACGGGCAGGGGGATGCCGAGCTCGGATTTGAGCTTGGCTTCCTGGAGACGCTCGGTCATGTCCTCGGGCAACGGGCTGGGCCAATGGATGTCGACGCGGCGTTCGCTTTCGGCTGTGTGGAACAGCCCCGCGCGATCGAGCCACGCCAGGGCGAAGCCTGCCATCTGCGAGATGGCATTGCCGTAGGTGGTGCGCTTGCGCTCCGTCTTGGCCAGGAGTGCCAGCAGCGTCACGCGCAGCGCGGCTGCGCTGGTGAGGCGTCCGATGCGGCCCTTGATCGCGCCAGCCGCGATCGGCGTGACGCCGCTGGTCTTGTCCATGGCTTCGCGGATGTCGGTGATGTGCGCTTCTTCCGACGGCGCCGACGTATCGCCGCCGAACTCGATGACGTCCGCGTTTTCGTTGTCCGTCGCCCACATCTGTCCCGGCGCGACGGGCAGGTCGGTGAAGTTGTCGATCCCCTTGCCCAGGTACATGCGGAACGACTGCAGCGTGATGCGGCTGGCGCGATCGCTGAGGCGCGTGTTGAGCTCGTCCTGCAGGGGGATGAGCGGTTCGACGTCGCTGGCGCCGGCGTACTGAAACGGCAGGGCCAGGTTCTGCACATGCACCAGGGGGATCGCGCCCAGCGCGTTGGCGCCGCGTGCGCGAAGCCGGCCGTTCTCGTAGCGCATCCAGTGATCGGCCGTGATCAGGTCGATCACCTGGATCGACGAATCGTCGCCGATGACGCCGTCGCTGCGCGTCGCAAACAGCGAGCGTGCGATACGTGCAAACAGCGACGCCGGAGGCGGATCGCGGCGCGTGCGCGCGTCGGGATTGGGGCGTTCGTAGACCTGGCCGTAGGCGACGACCTGGCGGTAGTCGTCCGGGCAGAGGAGGGGCAGGGCCCGCGCCGGCTCGACGATCTCGAAGCGGATGCATCGGGCGAGGCGCTGCAGCGCGTCATCGAGCGAGCGGGTGCTCGCGCCCGTATCCGCGGGATCGGAGACAGACGGCGGAGGCGGGGGCGCCGTCGGCCAAGCATCGGCTTGCGCCTGCGGCGCGGGCCCTGTGGTGGGGGCGTCTTCCGAGGGGATGGCGGAAGACGCGTGTGACGACGGCGGGACGTCGTCGGTGGGATCGGGGATGGGATCGCCTGTGCCGGCGGCGTCGGCTGGCGGCGCGCCGACCTGGCGTGTGGCGCAGGCAGCGGGATCGAGCGGCGAATCGGCTGCATCGGCATCGAACTTCACGAGCACATCGACCCAGCCGTAGACGGCGCCGATCAGCGCCAGTTGCTGAAGGAACTGGATGCCGCCGTTGGCTGCGAAGATGTGGCGCAGCAGGCGCGTGAGGGTCGCGCGCCGCTGCGGATCGGTGGCAGCCGATTCGATGACGATCGGTTTGCCGAACAGGTAGTCGACCATCGTGTCGACGCGCCATGCGATGTCGTTCTCGATGACGATCTCCTTGCGGTGGACGCCTTCGATGGGCGTGCCGTCGGAGCGGCGGCCGGTGAGGCGCGGCGGCAAGCCGATCTCCTGTCCCTGGCGATAGGGGCGATCGGTGTCATCGTCGGCGCGCCGCGGGTGAAGCGGATTGCGGTAATAGGTCCACAGGCGCGCCAGCCGCGGGCGTTCGACGTGAAGCAGACGATCGAGGCGGCGGGAGAACTCGGCAGAGTCGATGTCGATGATCGCGTTGGTGTCAGGCATGCGAATCCTCGCGTTGGCTGTCCATCCCTGGGCGAGGTTGCGCGTTTGATGCGATCGGCTGGCGATGGGTTTGAGGAAGTGGTGCGGAAAGCTCGGGAAATGGGGATGAGATTTTTGTAGATTTTGGATTTTGTTCGGTCGGGTAGGTGCGCTGCTGTGCGCACGAGTTGGCAGTTTCTCAGCAGGCAGCGGGCGGCAGGCGGCAGGCGGCGGATCAGTCTGCAGTCAGCGGTCTGCAGTCTGCAGTCGAGACAACCGAACACAAGACACCCATCAGCGTTTATCCGCGTTCATCGGCGGTTCCCACTCGAGCTGACGCAGCAACTGCTCCTGCGTCGTCGTCAGGCGCTGCAGGCGGCGTGGCATTGTTCCAGGAGGGTGCAGGTTTCGGCGAGGGGGTCGGTGTTGGTGAAGCGTTGGGCGATCTGGCGGCAGCGGGCTTGTGTGTCGGCGGAATCGAGCAAGGCGCGCAGGAGCTTTGCAGCGCGCTTGGCGTTGAAGCGGCTGGATGCGATGGCGTCGCCGACGCCCAGGTCCTTGACCCGCTGGGCGTTGTCGAGCTGATCGTGGCTCATGGGCACGAGCAGTTGCGGGATGCCGGCGCGCAGCGCCTGCGACGTCGTGCCGATGCCGCCGTGATGGACGATCGCGCAGCATCGCGGCAGCAGATCGGAGAAAGGCGCATAAGCGACATGCCGCACCGTGGCGGGCAGATCGCGCGGGATCTGCTGGTCGTATCGCGCCAGCAGCAACCCGCGGCGATCGAGCAGGCGGCAGATCTCGACGGCGGACTGGAAAAACGCCTGTCCGTGCGCCATCGCCGAGCCGGCTGTGAAGACGATCGGCGGCGGGCCGTCGTCGAGGAAGTGCAGCAGATCCGGCGGCGTCGGCTCGAGGCCGATCCGGTCGAACAGGGGAAACCCCGTCAGGCGCACCTGCCGCGGCCAGTCGCTGGCGGGCGGGGCAAACCAGTCGGGGAACAAGCCGATCGTCAGATCGGGCGAATGGATCCATTGATCCAGCAGCGATCGCACGCGCGGCAGGCCCAGCTCGCGACGCAACTCATTGACAGCGGGCGCGGCGATCGGATCGATGATCAGCCGATCGGCGAGCGCCCACATCGCTTTTCGCAGAAACGTCGGCGCGCCGCGCGGCAGGATGGCGCCGGGCAAACGCGGCGGACGCTCGAAGCTGCGGATGATCGCCGGCGACAGATGGATCGTCGCGGTCGGGATACCGTGGCGATCCTGTGCGACGCGCGCGCCCAAAGCCAGCGTCGAGCCGACGACCAGTGTCTTGCCCGGGACGTACCGCTGCATGATCAGCTCGTACATCGGCTTGACGGTCGACGCGACGCCCCGCTGGAAGACGACGCGAAATCCGCGCGTCGGATGCCACATGTCGGGGCAATCGAGCAGCTCGCGATACACGTCGATGGTGCTGAGCGGCGCGAACGCCAGGCCGGCCTGTTCGACCATCGGGCGGAAGTATTCGTTGGTCACGAGCAGCACGTCGTGACCGCGGTCGCGCAGGCGCGTCCCCAGGCCGACGAACGGCTGAACATCGCCGAACGATCCGAGCGTGATAAGGATCGCGTGCATGCGGGTTCAGCCCTCTCCGGCGTACTGGCACCAGGTCTTGGCGGTCTCCCATACGGTGACGGAATCGAGGCGGGCATGCTCGAAGCGAAGCTCGGGCTCGAGCAGACGATAGATCACGCGGGCGATGTTCTCGACGCTGGGCAGCAGATCAGCGAACTCCGGCAGTTCGACGTTGAGGTTTTTGTGGTCGAAGCGTTCGATGACGACGCGATCGACGATCTGCTCGAAGCGGGGGATGCTGACGAGCACGCCGTTGGCATCGGGCTGACCGATGAGTGTGACCTGCAGCTCGTAGTTGTGGCCGTGACCGTGGGGGTTGTTGCACTTGCCGAAGGCGCGGCGGTTTTCCTCATCGCTGAGTTTGGGGTTGTGCAGGCGATGGGTGGCGGCGAACTCGAACTTCTGGCTGAGGCGAACCATCGGTTTCTCCGCGAGATTGATCGACCATTGCTGAAACGGGCTGATGGCCAGGGACAGGGTGGCGAGGCGTGCGGTGGGCCAGGCGTCGGCCAATGCGTCGGCCAGGTCGAGCAGGACGTTTCCACCGCCGCCGAAGGTGCCCTGTTGGATCCGCTGGCGGATCAGGGGGATTGCACGCGCCCGCAGGGCGGTGTCGATATGCTTGATGTTGAGGAGATATCCGTCGTTGCCGACGTCGCCCTCGAGGGTTGCAGCGAGGGTGAAGAAATAGCCCAGCCCGGTGAGGGCGGGGTATCCGCCGTAGCTGTTGGCTGGGGGATGGGCGAGCTGATCGTCGGCCTGGTCGTTGATGGCGAAGCGGATCTCCCGCGACAAACGGAGCATGAACGCATTATAGGGATGTGATTTGCGCTTGCCGAAGGGCGGGGCGAATGGCGCCGCGAAGGCGCGAAGCTCGCGAAGGGGGCGCGAAAGACTGACGTGGCACGGGCTACCGAAGTATCACAGCGTGGAGAATGACTTGCGTTTGCGGGGTTTGTCGTGCGGCATTCCGTGCAAAAACGGTGGGGAAAGGGCAACAATTCGGGCGCAGCGGAGTAATTGGGGATAGAGGACAGCCAGGGAACGGAGCCATTTCCTGCAACCTTCGCGATATTGGCTGTGTCCAAGATCCAAAAGGGACGTGGCGCGGACGCTGATGGGTGTTGCCCCGGAGGCTGCGGCGCCGCACAGACTGCGAGCACAAGACCATGACCAGCACACACGCCTCATCGCCGCGGACGGCGGGTTTCACGCTTGTGGAACTGCTTGTCGTTATTGGGATTATAGCGATTCTGATCGCGATGCTCCTGCCGGCGGTGCAGGGGGCGCAGCGCAACGCCAAGCAGATCGCCTGCGCCGCCAATCTCAAGCAGATCGGCGACTACATCAACATGTACGCCAACAACAACCGGGGCTGGATGTTCCCGGTTGGGCCGATCCTGCCGGAGCGTCCGCAGGGCAACCAGTATGACTCGCTGGGGGACAACGTCGCCCCCTGGAAGCGCTGGCCGGTGATCATGTTCAGCGAGTTCAACTATCCGGAACCGACGCCCGAGCAGTTGGCGATTGGCGACAGCAGCTACTGGAACACGGATCCCGAGGGCCTGGCTGCCACGAGGACGTGGATGGCGCCGATCATGCTCTGCCCGGCTGACTTCAACCCGCCGACCGGGCACTCGTACGTGGTCAACAAGTACCTGACCAAGGGCCCGATCATGGGCACGATGCGTGTGCAGAGCCGCGGAGTCAACGGCAAGCCCGACAGCGAGATCGTCGTGGCGGGCGAAAAGGTGACCAGCCAGACGGGCTACTACATGGAGTCGACCTCGCCGGACGGGGCGTTCAACCAGAGCGAGTACTCGATCCTGATCGAGGAGCGGCGGCACGGGATCAAGCTCGGCAGCAACTATCTGTACAAGGATTGGCACGTGTCGCTGGAACCCCCGCTGGCGCCAGGGGCGGTCGATCCCTGGTATGTGCCGACGTCGGAGGATGACCCGATTGTGGAAGAGCCCAATCCGTGATGGGGTAATGAGTGGTGATTGGTGATTGATGCGTGAAGCGGGGGGTAGTGATTAGTGATTAGTGCGTAACGAAGGCGGCGAGGGCAGCGCTTCATGCACCACGCGCCAGCCTCAGGCATCAATCACCAATCACCACCTGTCCTGCCCAAGCCCGAACGTAAACCGTTACGCACTAATCACTAATCACTGGACACACCACCACGCACCCGTATCTGTTTCTTGCTGTAATCTTCCGCCCCACCCACAAATCACATCCGCTTAGGCAGTTGCCGATTGTTGTAAGGTGATTGTTGCTCGACAGGGGATTGGACGATAGACTAAATTAGGACATTAGCGTCTGATTGGTTTCTTCACCGATCAGACGCTTTGGATGCCCAGAGAGATGCTTACGCAAACCGGCGAATACGCGCTGCGGGCTTTGGTTTACATGGCTCGCAAAGGCAGTGATGCCTACTGTGGTGTGAAGGAAATTGCCCAGGAGACGGGGGTTCCCGCCAATTACCTGGCCAAGATCCTTCAGCAGTTGGCGCGCGCCAAGGTTCTGGAAAGCCAGAAGGGCTTTGGTGGGGGGTTCAAGATCGCCCGTCGCCTGGACCGGGTGACGCTGTTTGACATCATCGACCCGCTGGAGCGGATCGACAAGTTCAAGCAATGCGTGCTGGGCCAGCGGCTGTGCAACGATCAGGTTGCCTGCCCGCTGCATCACACCTGGAAGGCCATTTCCGGCCAATATCTCGGCAGCCTGCGCAGCACCACCCTGCAGGATGTTGCGGACTTCCGCCGCCATGCGGACGCGGTCGAACACGTCGAAGAGTGATGGCTCACCGCAGAGACGCGGAACTGATTCGCTAGTGATTAGTGACTAGGGATTAGTGATTAGTGCGTAACGGGTACTCTGCGCCCGTTGCGCGCGGGGATGCGTGGTGATTGATGCGTGAAACAGCCGAAGGGCCCTCATTCGACAGCCCCCGCCCCCCGGCCGTTACGCACGAATCACTAATAACGAATCACTCCTCCCCCCTCCCGTCACGCATCAATCACCAATCACCACTCATCCGTGCCGCATCTGTCCGACGGCGCCCCGCATGACGCACTAGTCACTAATCACTACCGCACGTTTTGAAGCCAACTCTCGCACCTAACCGATATCTGCCGAAGTGAGTGATACTCAGCCGGCCAGTACCAATATTGAGTCGACCATCCTCGACCAGCTCAACGCCGCACGCGAGCAGTTGGAGTGGGTGCGCCAGCAACTTATGGAATCCCAACGGCTGGCGACCATCGGGACGATCGCAGCCGTCATCGCTCATGAGTTCAACAACCTGCTGACGCCCATCGTCAGCTACTCGCAATACGCCCTGCAGAGCGCCCAGAGCGACAAGCCCGACATGGAGCTGATCTGCAAGGCCCTGTCCAAGGCTTTCCAGAGCTCCACCAAGGCTGGGCGGATCTGCACGTCGATGCTGGGCCTGGCCCGCGGCGAATCGACGATGGGTACCGTCCGCGTCCAGCAGCTCATCGACGAGACGCTGACAGTCCTGGCGCGCGACCCTGCCAAGGACGGCTTGGCGTTGCGCGTGCATGTCGAGCCGGATCTGGCTGTCGACGGCGACAGCGTCCAGCTCGAGCAGGTGCTGCTCAATCTGCTGATCAACGCCCGCCAGGCCATGCTCGGCCGGGGCGGATCGATCACGATCAAGGCCAACCGCGTCCCCGACGCCGCCGAGATCCGCATCCAGGTCATCGACACCGGCCCGGGCATCCCCGAGAAGCACCTGCCGCGGATCTTCGAGCCGTTCTTCACCACCAAGGGCACGGCTGCCCGGGGCGAAGCCAAGGGCACCGGCCTGGGGCTGGCGATCTGCAAGGAGATCGTCGAACGGCATCGCGGGCGGATCGAGGTCCAGTCCGAGGTCGGCCGGGGGACGACGTTCTCGGTCTACCTGCCGGCAGCCGCTGAAAGCTGAGATTACACTTCCCTGTCCCGCCCGCGGGCGCCTATGCTCCCGATGCCCGGATGGCATGATCTGGTCACAAGTCAGGATATTCTGGAATATCGCACGACGGTTGTACGTTTATCAGGCGATGGGGGTGGAGGTTTGACGGTGAAGCTGCAACTTTGCGTATTCATGCTGGTTTTGGGTGTGATGGGTGCGGCGGCGAGCGCGCAGCAGTCGGCTGCGGCATCATCGCCGGTGACGGCCGAGCTTGTCGCCAGCGTCGAGGCGGTCAAAGCCGGCGAACCCTTCATGGTCGCCGTTCGATTCAACATCCAGCCGAAGTGGCACATCTACTGGAAACATGGCGGGCAGGCGGGGATCCCGACCGAGGTCAAGTTTGAGCTGCCCGAAGGGTTTACCGTCGGCGAGGTCGCCTATCCCGTGCCGATCAAGTTCGTCCAGCCGGGCGACATCATCGGCTACGGCTATGAAAATGAGGCCCTGCTGATGGCGTATGTCACGCCGCCGGAGGAGCTGTCGATCCGCGAAGTGCCGATCAAGGCCCGCGCCAAGTGGCTGGTCTGTGCCGAGACGTGCATCCCCGGTCGGCAGGACCTGTCGATGACGCTGCCCGTCACTGACGAATCCCGCCCCGCCAACGCAGCCCTCTTTGCCGAGTGGACCGCGCGCGTCCCGGCCGTCATCGATGGCTACGGCCAACTCATCACCAACGTCAAAACCGAAGTCCGCCAGGACGGCCGCGATGCCGTCAACACCACGACGTTCTCAGCCTTCGCCACGCTGAGCGATGTCGACTTCTATCCCGCCGGCGATCCGGGCCTGCGCATCGAAGACATCAAGGTTGAGCAGACTGGCGAGAAGGAGTTCCGCGTGACGTACACCATCTCGCCGCTGGCTGGGTTCAAGCAATGGGCCCGCGAGCTGGAGGCGCTGGTGGTCTACACCGGTCCTGCCGGGCGTCATGGAACGATGATCACTTTCCCCACGCCGGAACCCCCGGCTGAGAAACAGAACTGACATTCAGACACTTTTTCCATTCATCTGAAGGAGGTCGCTATGCGATTTGCGTTGACGAGCTTGTTTGCTGTGGTGCTGATGGGCGTGCTGGCGATGCCGGCAGCCGCTGAGGAACAGAAGGCGAAGGTCGGCGAGAAAGCCCCGAACTTCACGCTCAAGGATCAGTCGGGCAACGAAGTCAGCCTGTCGGATTTCGCCGGCAAGATCGTGGTGCTCGAGATGTTCAACGAGCAGTGTCCGTTCGTGGTCAAGCACTACCGCGAAGGTCACATGAATGCCCTGGCCAACAAGTACAAGGAGCAGGGCGTCGTCTGGCTGGCGATCAATCCGACCTACGGCTCGACCATTGAGAGCAACAAGGCGATCGCCGAGAAGTGGAACATCGATCGCCCGATTCTGCATGATGCCGAGAGCAAGGTTGCCAAGCTGTATCGCGCGACCAACACGCCGCACATGTACGTGATCGACCAGGAAGGCACGCTCCGCTACATGGGCGCGATCGACTCGAACCGCAGCGCCAAGACCGAGGACATCGACGGCGCCACGAACTACGTGGATCAGGCCCTGCAGGCTCTGCTCAGCGGCAGCGAAATCTCCACGCCTGAGACCAAGGCCTACGGCTGCACGATCAAGTTCCCCCCGAACTAATCGACCGTAACGGCTGATGAATCATGGATGCATGAGGCGGGTCTGACCTGCCTCATGCGTCTTTTTTTGGTGCATGGTGCATGACGGTGATTGGCACCGATCGCCACGAAAGGCGCCATCGAGCCAGAACACCTGCCGCCGGCCGTTACGCACTAATCACCAGCCCCCATCATGCACCATTCATCATGCATCACCGCTGGTGACTCATGATCAACAGCGCAATGGTCATCGTCTGGAAGACCAGCGCCAGCAGGAGGATGTTGCCGGTGATGGCGGCGTCGCCGCGGTTGAGGTAGGCGAAGAACAAAGCCGCCAGCGTCAGCACCTGGGCAATGCCAGCCAGCAGCTTGGTGACGGAAAAATCAGTGTGCTCACGCTCGCGAGACCGCCTGAGTTCCTGATTGATCTGCGCGAGCTGCTGCTCGATGCGGCCAACAACAGCCGGATCAACCGACCCAGCCGACGAGGCGGAGGATGCGGGCGCCTGGGTAACTGCCGTTGCAGGCGAAGATGCAGGCGAGACTGCAGCAGCCGGCGCTACTGCGGCGCGTGCCTGCCCCTCACCGCCGCTCACCGGCGGCAGATCGCGATGCGATTCGATGTAATCGATCGCCTGCTTGAGCGAGGCGACCGTCACTTCCGGGCGAATGGAGGATTCAGCCTCCGTCGCGGGACTGGCCGGCAGGGAAGGATCGGAAAAGAGGATCGTCCGCAATCCCGCAGCCTGGCCGGCCTGGATGTCGCGCGGCGCGTCGCCGATCAGCCAGCTCCGCTGCAGATCGATCGCCAGCTTCTCAGCCGCGCGCAGGATCATGCCCGGCTTGGGTTTGCGCAGGTCGCTGTCCTGCCGATAGGCTTCGACTTTAGCGTCGGGGTGATAGGGGCAGAACTCGTGGCGGTCGATGACAGCCGCCCGATTGGCTGCCAGCAGCATCTCGTCCATGCGGGCGTTGACGCGGCGGACATCGTCCTCCGTGAACATCCCGCGGGCTACGCCGCTCTGGTTGCTGACCGTGACAACCAGAAACCCCAGCGACCGGGCCCGGGCGATGGCATCGGCAGCGCCGGGCACCAGGCGAACCCCTTCAGGATCGCCGAGATAGCCATCGTTGACGATGAGCGTGTTGTCGCGGTCGAAAAAGATGGCTGGTCGCTTCATGCGCGGCAATCCCTTTTTGTACAACGAGGTAATGGACAGCCCTGCCGAAGGCCATTATGAAATGGCGGTGGGTTTGGTTCAACGCCTGCCGCTGCGGTCGGCATGGATTGATCATGGTCGATCCATTTCTCCGCGGCTGCTCAACTGACGGAGACAACATCGCGTGCTAGTCGGATTTCACATCGCCGCGACGGACTTTCCGCCGATGCTGGCTGCGATGTCCGGCCAGGGAACGCTGCTTGGTTTGGCGGCGATTCTGGTGCTCGGCGTGGCGTCGCAGTGGATTGCCTGGCGGCTGCGCCTGCCGGCGATTTTGGTTCTGCTGACGGTCGGCCTGCTGGTCGGCCCGGGTTCCGCATGGGCCTCGACACTGTCCTGGTGGCCGGAAAGCTGGCCGGATCGGTTGATCGATCCCGAGCGGCTTCTGGGCGATTTGCTGATCCCCCTGGTGTCGATGGCGGTGGCGGTGGTGCTGTTTGAGGGGGGGCTGACGCTGAACGTCTCGGAACTGGCTGAGGGCGGCACCGGCGCGGTGCTGGGCAAGCTGGTGTCGATCGGGGCAGCCGTCACGCTGGTTCTCGCCGCGGCTGCAGCGCACTGGGTGGTGGGGCTGAACTGGCCGATCGCCGTGCTGCTGGGCGCGGTGCTGGTGGTGACCGGGCCGACGGTGATTGGCCCGTTGCTGCGCCATATCCGCCCGCGTGGCAAAGTCGGCGCGATCCTGAAATGGGAAGGCATCGTCATCGATCCGATCGGCGCGACGCTGGCGGTGCTGGTGTTCGAAGCGATGACGGCTGGCGCCCTGACCGAGCGGGCGTCGGTGGTGGCGACGGGCGTGCTGTACACGGTGCTGGTCGGCACGATCGTCGGCAGCGTGTGCGCGCTGCTGATGATCTTCCTGATGCGCCGCATGTTCCTGCCCGACACGCTGCACAACTCGGTCATGCTGATGATGGTGATCGCCGCGGCGACCGTCTCCAACCTGCTGCAGAGCGAGTCCGGCCTGCTGACGGTGGTGGTCATGGGCGTGATCCTGGCCAATCAGCGGTCGGTATCGATCGCGCACATCGCCGAGTTCAAGGAACAGCTCACCGGCCTGCTGGTGGCGGTGCTCTTTATCGTGCTGTCGGCGCGGATCCGCGTGGAACAGCTCACGGAGCTCGGCTGGGCAAGCCTGGCGTTTATCATCCTGCTGATTCTGGTCGTTCGGCCGGCGTCGGTGCTGCTGTCGACGATCGGCTCGTCGTTGAACTGGCGCGAGCGGGTGTTCCTCTGCTGGATGGCGCCGCGCGGGATCGTGGCGGCGGCGGTGGCATCGCTGTTTGCACTGCGGCTGACGCGGGCCGGGGTCGAGGGCGCGACCATGCTGCTGCCGCTGACCATCGCCGTGATCATCGGCACGGTGACGTTCTACGGCCTGACGGCGCGCATGGCGGCGCGCGTGCTTGGCCTGGCCAAGCCGGGCGCCCATGGCTTCCTGATCGCCGGCGCCAATCCCGTGGCCCGGGCGATCGGCGCCTGCCTCAAGCAGGAGGGATTTGAAGTCCTCCTGGTCGACCTCAACTACTCCAACGTCCAGGCGGCGCGCCTCGCCGGCCTGCCGGCGATGTATGCCAGCATCCTCGCGCAGGCGGTGCGAGAGCGGATCGAGATCTCCGGCATCGGCCGACTGCTGGCGTTGACGCCCAACGACGACGTGAACACGCTCGCAGCCGTGCACTGGGCGCGATGGTTCGGGCGCAGCAACGTGTATCAGCTCGCCTCCAGCCGACAGGACGAGGAAAACCCCAAAGCCACCGAGGAGATCCGCGGCCGGGTGCTCTTCGGCGAAGGCATCACCTATGCGCAGCTCCTGGCGCGTCTCGAGAACGGCGCGCAAATGCGCCGCACGCCGCTGACGCGCGAGTTCAACTACGATGTCGTTCGCCGGCACTACGGCAACGACATGCTGCCGATGTTCCTGATCTCCGAAGGCAGCGAGCTGACCGTTTTCACCAAAGCCAACGCGCCCACACCGCGGCCCGGGCAGGTGCTGCTGCATTTGTCCAGCCCCACGCCCGATGAGCGCGCCGTTGCTCCGCAACGCCCCGTCGAAGCCGGTGCAGTACCCGATGCGCCGCAGGCATAGGCCCACCTGAGAGCGTCGTTCTGAGCGCGGCGAAGAATCTCAAGCATCCTGGTGCGGAGATCCTTCGCTTCGCTCAGGATGATCTCATCGAAGGTGTGCCACGCCCGAAGCCGACGGCGGGGGCGAGCGGTAGATCACCGCGTAGGGCAGGATCCAGGCTTCGGCATTGCGGATGCGGCTGGCGTAGTTGGCCTGTGCGCCGGCGCGCGATTCGCCGCCGCTGAAGCGGTAGAACCACGCCTGCCACCAGTCCCGATAGTTGGTGACGGTCGTGTCGCGGCACATCAAGCCGCCGATGCGCAGCGTCTGTCGGTAGCTGTTGAGCTCCGCCTGCGTGTGGCGCCACTGCTCCTCGACGCAGGCTTCGACGAAGGGGGCATCGGGTGGGGGCGGCGTGCGGATCACGGCGGCTTCGTTTTCCACTTCGCGGCGCGTGCGCAACTGACTGAGCTGTCCGGCCCACCATTGCGCCTCCTCGGCTGACAGCTCGACGCCATGCTCAGCCGCGATGCGCTGGACGGCATCGGGCCACAGCGGCTCGTAGCGCGGCGTTGCTTCGACCAGCAGGATCTCGCCGTCGTAGTTGTCGAGGAACGAACGGCGGATCGGCATGACGCTCTGGAACGGCAGGCCCGTGTAGTACTGCAGCACAAGCTGCTGGTTCATCGTGGAATACAGGCGCGTGCCGGGCTTTATCTCCATCTCCCGCAGCGCGGCGATGATCTCGAGGTTGGCGCGGGAGAAGACGAACGGGTTCCATGGCGAAGTATTGATGCGCCCAGCGCCCAGCACGGCTGCAAAGAGCATCACAGGGGCAAGGATGCGCGCATGGCGCGGCGCGATCGTGCGCGCCATCGCGGCTGCGAGAATCGCGCCCAGCATCAGGCTGGGGCCCAGCAGCGCGAGGTTCATCCGCGGATAGAAGAAGCTCGCTGCCGGGATCAGCACGAGGAACGCCAGGTAGCCCAGCGTCACGCAGGCGACCAGGTACAGCAGCACACCGGCGCGATCGAGGATCGGGGCAGTGAAGCGCCGCGGCAGGCGGTTGCGCAGCAGCCAGGCGGCTGTCATCCAGCCCACCATCAGCGCGGCACCGCCCAGCCAGTGCACCCGCTGTCGCAGATACGGCAGCAGATCATCGGGCAGCTTCAGCAGCGATCCGGCGCGCGGCAGGATGTTGGATTGCTCCATGAAGCCCGTCAGCACGATCCAGGGGACGCTGGCTGACATTGTGATCACGCCGAAGACGGCCAGCTTTGCAATGAGCTGCCGATGGCGGCGCATGCCGGGCAGCAGGATCATGAACGCACCGGCGAAGATGATGCATGTGAGAATGTGCGTGTGGAACAGCGCCGCAAACGCCAGCGCAGCCAGCACGAAATCGCGCCATCCGCCGTCGCGCAGGCAGCGCCAGATCAGCCAGCAGGCGGCGATGCCGAAGAAGATCGTCGCGGCGTAGTAGCGCGCCTCGCGGCTGCTGGCGACGAACCACTCGGCACACAATGCCACGACGACGGCTGCCCATGCCGCGTCTTCGCCGTACAGGTCGCGCACGGCGAAGAAGACG
>CALEKX010000042.1 GCA_937904525.1 uncultured Phycisphaerales bacterium | reverse complement strand
CGGATCGCAGCCGAGCTGATGGATGTCGACGGCGTGCGGATGTACCACGACCAGGCGCTGTACAAGGAAGCCGGCGGCGGCTTCACGCCGTGGCACGTCGATCAGCAATACTGGCCGATGGCGACGGGGAAGAGTGTGACGGCGTGGATTCCGCTGCATGCGGTCCCGATGGAAAACGGCCCGCTGTGCTTCGGTCGGGGCAGCCATCTGAAGAACATCGGCCGGGACCTGCCCATCTCGGATGAAAGCGAGCGCATCATCCGCGAAGCCATCAAGGCCCAGGGTGTGCTGGAGGTCTATGAGCCGTACGACCTGGGCGATGTCAGCTTCCACCTGGGCTGGACGCTGCACCGCGCCGGCCCGAATACGTGCGACTACCCGCGCAAGGTGCATACCGTCATCTACATGGACAAGGACATGATCATGCACCAGCCGAAGAACCCGCGCCAGGAGCAGGACGCTTTGAAATGGGCGCCGGGCATCAAGGTCGGCGAAGTCATGGCCAGCCCGCTGAACCCGATCCTGTGGTCGAAGTGTTCCGGCAAGTGCCGGTGCGGCTGATCGTTAAGCGGCGGCCGCGATGACGCGAAGGGATCGCGAGGGGCGCAAAGATCCCAAAGAGCGCAAAGATGGCAAAGGCAGTGGATGAGGTGTAGGGGGGAAGTTCCAACTGCCAAGTTCCAGGGAAGGTTCAAGATCCAAGGAAGAAGGCTCCAGGGAGCCAGCGCGCGATGGGGGTGATTCCTCGACGCGCGTCTGGTCCGCCAAGGCGGACCTTTCAGGAGCTGGAGCTTTTGTTCTTGAAGTTTGGAGCTTCCCTGGAGCTTGGTGGTTGGAGTTTGGAACTTAATCCTGCCATTTGATCCGCGTTGCTCAGCGTTGTCTTTGCGATCTTTGAGATCTCTGCGTTTCAGCCCGATCTTCGCGCTCTCGCGGTCGCCGTTCTCCGGATCACAGATTCTCGAGCCGCTGTTGCTTGTCCAAGTCGAGCAGAGCATTGATCAGGTCATCGAGGTGACCCTGCATGATCTGGTCGAGGTTGAAGTTCTTGTCGCCGCCGCCTTCGCCGCCGAGGCGGTGGTCGGTGCAGCGGTTCTGGGGGAAGTTGTAAGTGCGGATGCGCTGCGAGCGGTCGCCGGAGCCCATCATGGCTTTGCGGTTGGCGCGCTCGGCGGCCTGCTGCTTGGCTTGCTCCATTTCGTAGAGCGTCGCCCGCAGCAGCGCCCAGGCGCGTTCCTTGTTCTGGGCCTGCGACTTGTGCTCGGTCATCTTGAAGATCAGGCCCGTCGGCTTGTGCTTGATCATCCAGCCGGTTTCGACCTTGTTGACGTTCTGCCCGCCGGGGCCGCCGCCGCGGCAGCCGAACTCTTCGATGTCCTTCGGGTCGATGTGGATCTTCACATCGGGCAGTTCCGGCAGCACAGCCACCGTCGCCAGTGACGTGTGGATGCGCCCCTGGGCTTCGGTTTCGGGGACGCGCTGCACGCGATGCCCGCCGCCTTCGAAGCGCAGATGCCGCCAGGCATCGTCGCCCTGGATGTTGACGATCACTTCCTTGAACCCGCCCCGGTCGGACTCCGAGAAATCGGAGACGACAAAACGATACCCCTTGTGCTCGCAATAGCGGCGGTACATCTCGAACAGGTCGCGCGCAAAGAGGGCGGCTTCTTCGCCGCCGGTACCGGCGCGGATTTCGAGGAAAAAGCTGGCGACGCCGGCGTCCTCAGCCGCCAGAAACTGGTCCTTCAGGCCTTCGAGCAGGTCATGAGCCTGCTGCTCGGCTTCGGGAAGCTCAGCCTCGGCCAGCTCGGCCATCTCGCGATCGCCGCCGGCGATGAGCTGCCGGAGGTCCTCGATGTTGCGGATGGCCTGCTGATAGCGGTTGAAGGTTTCGACGACGGGGGCGAGCTGGCCCTGCTCGCGTGCCAGGGGAACGAGGGCCGCCTGGTTGGCGAGGATGGCTGGGTCGTTGAGCTGGCGGCTGACCTCGTCGTGGCGACGGGCCATCTCCTCGAGCTTGCGGATAAAGGCGGCATCAGCCGGGTTTTGTGTCTGGGTCGTCATGGGGAAACAGAACTACGGGGATCAGCAAACAAATAGAGACAGCGCGACGGACGGCGGGGCGGGTCGCTAAAGCCGAGCAAGTCGGATGTTGGGCAGGATGCCGTGCGGCATGGCGGGGTATTGTAGACAGTTGGGCGTCGGATCGCACATCCCCGGGAGACGAAAAACCGAGCCGGATTTGCCGGCTGAGCCGTTTTTTCGGGAATCTGCTTGCAGGGGGCGGGGCTGCCATGTATATCGGTATAAGTTGGATCCGCCGCTCGCCGGAGGCCTGTTTTCGACAGCGGCGGTTCATGTCACGGCAAGCGTACCTGTCGTCCGGAGGAATGAGGCAACGCAGCAGCGGGCCGGGTCTTTACGGGCCATCGAACGGCTCGGGAGCCGGCTGATGCGTATGTCGAGAAGCATTTCAGTTGGCGCGCCATCAGCGTCGGGACCGAAGGAGATGCCGGCTGCGTGTGGCGCACGAGCATCAGGGAACGATCGGGCCGGCAGAGGCCGCCCATCGATCGGCTGCAATCGCAGCCACTGCCGGCAGATGTGAGGTTGTCATGCACCGCCGCCGCAATGCGTTCACACTGGTGGAGCTGCTGGTCGTCATCGGCATTGTCGCGCTGCTGCTGGCGATCCTCATGCCGGCGCTGAAGAAGGCCCGCGAGGCGGCGCAGTCAGTATCCTGCCTGAGCAATCTGCGGCAGTGTCACCTGGGGATCAGCTTGTATGCTGCGGATCATGACGACTGGTTCCCGGCCTACGGCCGTCTGACCAAGCCGGAGGGGGCCAGCGGCGGGGATCGCTATTTCACCTGGCGAGATTGGCTGGCGTCGGAACCGGGCGGCGATCAGGCTGCCTACCGTACGACCAGCGGCTATCTGATCAACGTCGAGGTGTCGAGATGCCCCTCTTGGCCGGTTTTGCCGCCTTCGAAGGCCAGCGAATCTGAGCAGATCTACGGCTCAAACCTTGATGCCGATCAGATGCACATCTGGCATGCCCAGCGAAACCAGGCGCCGAGGGGCGTTGTTCAGTGGCGGCCACCCGGGGAGACGGAGCTTCAGAAGGGGATCGTCTTCTACCGTCTGCATCGGCCGCCCAATCCGTGGAAGACGCGGACGGGTGATCGGCCGCTGGCTGGGCATCTGAGTTCGCCGATTCTGCTGGCCGACACACTCAACTGCCCGGAGACCGAATCGTCCGGCGGCAAGCAATACTTCCACTTCGGCTTGTACCAGGACAACCCGTTCCACTCCTCCAACGCGATCATCCAGGCGCGCCACGGCCAAGCCGCCAATGCGGTGCTGTTCAACGGCAGTGCCAGCAGCTTCAACGAAGGCGAGCTGTTCGAGCTGGGGGTGCGCCAGTACTGGTCGGGAACCGGGCAGAAGCTGATCACACTGTCGAACTGAATCAGCCGCGGCTGGCAGGAACGAGCGCCTTTGATATGCTCACCATCACGGTGAGGAGACGTCATGCCTAAAGTCTTGCCCGCGACACGGCATTTTCGCCTGGCCCAGGCGCTGCGTCGCAAAATCCAGCGCATGGAAGTGGGCCAGCCGCTGCCGACCGTGCTCGAGCTGCGCAAGCAATACAAATGCTCGCAGGCGACGGTCGAGCGGGCGCTGGACCGCCTGCGCCGCGAGGGGCTGATCGAGCGCCCAGCCGGGCAGCTTCGCCTGACCGTGGCGGCGACGTCTGATCCGGCGCTGTTCCGCGTGGCGATGATCCGGCCGGACTATCCGTCCACGACCTTCGAAGAGCTGTCGCGCGCCATCATCGATGCCGGCAAGAAGCGCAACTGGGCTTTTGAGCTGGAGAGCTATCGCCACCTCAAGGGGTTGCAGCTTGCGCGCGTCATTGGCGATGCCGATGGGGCGGTTCTCCTGCCCAACAGCGAGGAGTTTCCTGCCCATCTGCTCAACGCCCTGCGGCGTCCGCGCAAGCCGCTGGTGATCATCCAGGACCCGCCGCCGGGGCTGGGGATCAGTTCGGTGCGGATCGACGATGAGCAGGTGGGGCGCATGGCAGTTGAGTACCTGGCGCAAATCGGCCATCGGCGGATTCTGCTGCTGATCAGCGAGCCGCATTCGCCATCCAACAACCTTCGCAGTGCCGGCTGGCGTGAGGCGATGGAGAAGCTCGGCGAGCAGCACCTGGACGAACTGGTCGTCGATCCCAACCTCAAACCGTTCAGCAATTCGCTGATGGCGACGTACGAGTACTTCAGCCGGTGGCTGGACCAGCCGCATCCGCATTTCACGGCTGTTTTCTGCCCGGCCTGGACGGGCGCAGCCGCCGCCCTGCGGGCGCTGCGCGAGCATGACCTGCACGTGCCGCAGCGCGTCAGCCTGGTGGCGCATGGCGGCGAAGGCTCGATCGCGCCGTTCCTTTACCCGGAGCTGACCGCCATCGAGACGGACATCCCCGCCTACGCGGAGAAGGTCGTCGATGTGCTGGAAAAGCACCTCCAGGGTGACGGCAGGATCCACAACCTGGCGATCGAGTCGCAACTCGTCGTGCGTGCGACGACGGCGTCGTTGGGGTGATGGTGGATCGAGTAAGCCGCGAGGGTCGCAAAGGGTACGCGAAGGTCGGCGTGGCACAAAGACCTCAAAGCTTCCAAAGATTGCAGAGGTTTTGGCTGGACACGTGGCCAACACCACGCATCTACGAATCCAAACATCGGTCGAGGTCGTCATCCTGAGCGAAGCGAAGGAGCTCGGCGTTCGGAGGCTTGAGATCCTTCGCTGCGCTCAGGATGACGTTTTGGCAGGACTTGCATAGATGATGCATAGGGTTGGAGACGCCCGTGCCACGGGTGTGTTGCTGCTGATGGTTTTCTCTATCTCGTTCTGACATGAGGGTTGACGCATTGCTTATTCCCCGCTGGCTCGCGTTGTTTCCGGCTTTCTTGATTGTCGCCGTGGCGGCTGTGCCTTCGGTTTGCGCGGCGCAGGCGGCTGAGGTGTTGGAGCAGGAGGTTCGGATTGAGGCGCTGGGCGGGGTGTTTCATGTGGGGGAGCGCGTGCGGGTGACGGTTGAGGCGCGTTCGGAGGCGGTAGCGTGGCGGCTGGTGGATGGGTGGGGCGTCCAGCGGGCTGGTGGGACGCATCGCGTCGACAGGGCAAAGGTGGTGCTGGATCTGCCTGAACTGCCTGTGGGGTGGTATGACCTGAGTGTCCGCGCGTCGGGGGAGGAAATCGGGCAGCAGGTCGCTGCGACGCGCTTCATGGTCGTTACGCCCTTCGATCTGTCAAAGGTGGAGCGGTCGCCCTTCGGCGTGATGACGCATTTTGCCCAGTCGTGGGAGCCGGATCTGATCGAGCCGCTGGCGCGGGCGGGGATCAAGCATGTTCGCGATGAGATCTACTGGAACTCGATCGAGCGTGAGCGGGGCGTGTTCGCGTTTCCCGAGAAGTTTGAGACGTACATGCGCGAGCTGAAGCGGCATCACATGATGCCGCTGACGCCGATGACGTTCGGCAATGAGAATTACTGGGATGTGGAGGGGGTGCCGATCTGGGCGGCTGCGCCGTATACGGCTGAGCAGTTCGAGGGGTATAGCCGTTACTGTCAGCAGGTTTTGCGGCACTACGGCGATCAGATCCAGGCTGTGGAGATCTGGAACGAGTACAACGGCGGGTTTGCCCGCGGGCCGGCAGACGGGCGGCCGGAGGTGTATCGGCAGATGCTCAAGGTCGCATACAACGCGATCAAGCAGGAGCGGCCGGATGTGAAGGTACTGGCGGGCGGGACGATCGGCGTGCCGATCGACTGGCTGGAGCAGGTCTTTCAGGACGACGGCATCCGGCACATGGATGGTGTGTCGGTGCATCCGTACGGATACGAGCATGCGCCCGAGCAGCTTGTGCCGCTGCTGGAGGCGCTGCGCGATCTGATCCGGCGATGTAACGACGGGAAGGACCTGCCGATCTGGGTGACCGAGCAGGGGTGGTATCTGATCCCGCCGGGCGAGCGCGGAAATCGCGACCCGATCACGGAGCACACGAAGGCTCGGTATCTCGTGCGGTCGTGGGTGATGTTCCTGGCCAATGGGGTTGAGAAGAGCTTCTGGTATCTGGGGCGGAACGACCAGTCGTTCGGCACGATGGGGCTGGTGGGCAAGCCGGACGATCCCGCCGGGCGATATGCGCCGCTGCCGGCGCTGACAGCCTACGCCATCCTCGTGCGCGAGTTGAACGGCGCGACGTTTGTCGGGCAGGATCCCACGCCGTCAGACGACATCTACGCCTATCAGTTCCGAGTCGGCGACGGCGGCAGCGCCCAGCCGATCCGCGTCCTGTGGACGACGCGCGGGCGACTTGTCGATGTCGCGCTGGAACCCGATGGGGCGGTGGAGGTGGTCGATCTGATGGGCGGCAGGGCGACGGTCCATCCGGTGGATGGGCGCGTGCTGCTGGGGTTGAGTGATGCGCCGCTGTATGTGCGCGGCGATGTCGGGCGGCTGGTGGAGTTGGATGAGCCGATCGTGGCTGTCCCGTCGGAGGCTGCGCGTGGCCAATCGATGGTGATCGGTGTCGATGCGCCGGCCTTTGCGGGGCGCGAAAAGGTGCGCGTCATTGCCGGTGTGCAGCAGGCCGACCTGACAGGCGGCAAGGCTGAACTGAGCCTGCCGGTTGCCGGGGATGGCCCGGAGCACTGGACGCCGCTGGAATTGCGGGCTGGCGATGCGGTCGTTTATCGCGCGTTTGCGAAGACCATGGTGCGTCCGCCCGTCTCGATCGACCCGTTTCCCCGCATGGTGTCAGCCGACCGCATGCAGGTCCGCATCCGTCGGGCCTCGCCTGAAGCACCGGCTCTGGGTGATGTGCAGATCACGATCGGCGACTTCACCACCACGCTGGCTGTCGAGACCAGCGAGCTGATCGAACTGGCCGTTCCGCCGCTGGAGCCGTTCAGCATCCAGCCTGTGAAGATCTCAGCCGACGCCGAAAGCGGCGACACGCTCTCCATCGAGTCAGCCGTCAGCTTCAACCCCGTACCGCGGCGGACGATCACCATCGACGGCGACCTGACCGATTGGAACGGCGTCGCCGGGATCCATCTGGACGATGCGCCGTATCGGAAGCTGTCAGCCGATCGCCACGGCAGCGATGATCTCGGCGGATCGGTGCGTCTGGCCTGGGACGATCAGTACCTCTACGTCGCGGCAGCCGTAACGGATGACGTCTTCGACCAGACGCACCACGGCTACAACACGTGGAAGGGGGACAACATCCAGCTTGGCATATCAGCCATGATGCCGTGGACGGACGGGGAGTGGCCGCAGCGATGGCACGAGATCGGCCTGGCACTGACGCCCTCGGGGCTGGAGGCGTTCCGGTCGAATGGTCCGCGCGGCAGCGGGCGGATCCGCGAGGGGCAGATCGTCGTCCGTCGCGAGCGGCAGGTGACGATCTACGAATGCGCCCTGCCATGGAGCGAGCTTGGCGAGGAAATGCGCGACCAGCGGGGGCTGGCCTTTGGCATCTATGTCAACGATGCCGACGGTGCCGGGCGTAAGGGGTATGCCCAGTGGGCGGATATCAAGCGGCTGGACCGCATGCAGGCGGTGCGGCTGGTTGGGGAGTGAGCGGGCTGATGGAGCACGAAGCAATGAAGCAATGAAGGGGGGAGACGGAGAGGCGAAGTGCTGGCGCTGGTAACCCCCACACGCGCAGGGTCCGCCCTGGCGGACCGTGGGCGCTATAGTAGGAGGCGGTTCTGATCTACGATCAGAAACGAAGCGACGGCGTGGGGTTGTCGGCCTGTTCAGCACGCAGGGTATCGGACCTTCGCTGTTCGCCTGCTGACAAGATTCCAGCCTGCGGCGTCGCGTGGACGACAAACCATCGACGAGCCCCAGCGCCATGCGGATTTTCCGCTGGCGTTTGCTGGTGGTTTATTGGAAATCAGTGGGACGCCCTGTTAAAGCGGGCAATTTGTCGGGGTGGAAATGGCACCGATGTTTTGCTACATTTTGCATTGGCTGCGAGTGCGCAGCCCAGCCGCGCGCCGCTGGATCAGGGAAGGTCCGCAGCGGCTGAGATTGTCGTTTCTGCCTCTCCAACCGGAGCCATGGATGGTGAAGTGCTCCCTGTCCCTGTTGCTTGCCCTTGGCTTGCTGGTGGGTTGCCAGTCGAGCAATCAGCTCGTGTCGACCTTGCCGCCGCCGACGTTTGACGGGCCGCGCGTTGCGCCGCGTCCGGCCGTCCCCATGCCGCAGCTTCCGCCGCCCGAACCGGTGGTGTCGGTTGCGCGGGCGACCCAGCCTGGCGTTCCTGCCGGCTGGATTCCCACAGCCAAGCCTCGGCGATGGCAATACATTGTCATCCATCACAGCGCCACGGCGACCGGCGGGGCGGCTGCTTTCGACCGCATGCACCGCGACAAGGGATGGGATGAGCTCGGGTATCACTTTGTGATCGGCAACGGCACGGACACGCGCGACGGCCAGATCGAGGTCGGCTCGCGCTGGCCGAAGCAGAAGTACGGTGCCCACTGCAAGACGCCGGACAACCGTTACAACGATTACGGCATCGGGATCTGCCTGGTCGGCAACTTCGACAGCGCCCGGCCGACGCCCGCCCAGCTCCAATCGCTGGCCAAACTGACGTCGTACCTGATGAAGACCTACAACATCCCCGCCAGCCGCGTGATCGGCCATGGCGACGCCAAGCCGACCGAATGCCCCGGCCGGAACCTCAGCGTGGCCGCCGTCCGCCGGATGGCCACGCAGATGATCGCCCAGGCTGACAAGCGCCGCGAACCCGAGCTCGCCGCCGCAAGTACCGACTAACGACGGTGGAGCCGATCCAGCCAGCCGGCGGGTTTTCGGCATGGCGGTGGTGGAGGTCTGCGTCGGTCACTTGCATCGGCCAGCCAGAACGGTACACTCACCGCCCTAACCCCTTGCCGCTGGCGAGGATCTAACTCGATAGCGGGGTGTAGCTCAGCTTGGTAGAGCGCTTCGTTCGGGACGAAGAGGCCGCTGGTTCAAATCCAGTCACCCCGA
>CALEKX010000041.1 GCA_937904525.1 uncultured Phycisphaerales bacterium | reverse complement strand
ACGGGCAGTTTGGACTCTCATAAGGACTGGATCAAGTTGAGGGGAGCAGGCCAGGTTCACGTCTATATGCAGAAAAACCACGGCTGGCGACCACTCGAAGACTCGGCGCCTTGGGTGTCGGTGGATCTGCTGCTTGCGGTTTTCGGCACCGGATGCGTGGTCGTTGCAGTGGCAGCTATCGTACTCAGCATTCGCGGCTAGCTTCCTGGGACATCAGAAGTCACAGGGACAAAAAAGGGAGCATCCTGACTTGTGACCGGCGTCGCCACTTCGGTTCGCCTCGTTCGCATGCCCGCGGGCCCCGTCGAATCGTAGCCGGCACGATTCATGACGTTCTCAACCGCGGCAATTGGAGCAGGCGGCGGGCAGGCGGCAGCAGGCTGCGAAGTGGGCATCTGTACGAAGGGGCGAATATGCTCCATCGATGTGTCTGATCAGCCGTGCGGCGAAGTAAGGTTGGGGCGGTCTTGCCATCCGTGAAGTCCAATCGCTATACTCTGAACCACCAGGTCGCGCAGGCGGCTTGGGCGAAAATAAGATCCTGAAAATACTTAAGTTGTTGTCAGTCAATAACTTATTTGCGGGCGTAATTCAGTGGTAGAATGCCAGCTTCCCAAGCTGGACGTCGTGGGTTCGAATCCCATCGCCCGCTGTGCCCCGTCCGGAAAGGGCGGGGTTTCTTATTAGGTAGCGAAGGACACGCGCGGGGTGCCTGTACGAAGGAAAGCTGATCTATGAGCGACCTGCATTACTTCCGAGCGGACTGGATCGAGAAGACCGATGAACGTCTGGTAGTGGATGTCTGTGTGTATGGCGGTTCGTCGGCTGGCGTGATTGCCGGGGTCGAGGCGGTCCGTCAGGGCAAGTCGGTTGTCGTGCTTCAGCCGGGGAAGTTCATCGGGGGGCTGACCACGGGCGGGCTGGGCTGGACCGATTACGGCCAGAAGCGCGTCATCGGCGGCCTGTCGCGGCAGTTCTACCGCGACGTCGGCAAGCACTATGGGGTTGAGGACGAGTTCCACTTCGAGCCGCATGTCGCGGCTGCGGTATATGACCGCTGGATTCGCGAGCACAACGTGCCGGTGCGGCTTTGCCAGTATCTCGAGCGTGTCGAGATGGAAGGCCGCCGGATCAAGGCGATCACGCTGATGGGCGGCTTGCGCGTCGAGGCCAAGGTGTTCATCGACGCCACGTACGAAGGCGATCTGCTGGCCAAGGCGGGCGTCAGCTACACCGTCGGCCGCGAGAGCAACGACACCTACGGCGAAACGCTCAACGGCATCCAGGTGCGCGACAAGCACCAGTTCAGCCATCCGGTCGATCCGTACGTCGTCGAGGGCGATCCATCCAGTGGCCTGCTGCCGCAGATCGAAGCCGAAGATCTCAGCAAGAAGCAGGGACAGGGCGACCATCGCGTACAGGCGTACTGCTTCCGCATGTGCATGACGGACGATCCGTCGCTGAAGATCGACTGGCCGAAGCCGGACGGCTACGACCCGCGGCAGTATGAGCTGGCGCGCCGCTGGTTCGCCGGCGAGAAGGACAAATACAACGAACTGCTCGATCCCAACGCTCCAGCCGACGCGGCGCCGCGCAAGTTCGATGTCTTCCCGCATCGCACACCCGGCGGCTACCGCAAGACCGACACCAACAACCACGGCCCAATCTCCAGCGATTTCATCGGCGCCAACTGGTCCTGGCCGGAGGCGTGCTACGAGCTGCGCGAGAAGATCTTCCAGGCGCATGTGACCTATCAGCGCGGGTTTTACTGGTTCATGGCCAATGGCGAAGTGCCGGATCGCTATCGCAACGCGTTCCGCACGTGGGGCCTGGCGCGCGACGAGTTCACGACCTCGGAGAACTGGCCGCACACGCTGTACGTCCGCGAAGGGCGACGGATGATCGGCGATTACGTCATCACCGAGCATGACTGCCGCGGCCAGCGCAAGCCGGAAGATCCCGTCGCGATGGGCAGTTATGCAATGGACTCGCACAACTGCACGCGCTTCGTGAAGATCGAAAACGGCAAGGCACGCGTGCTCAACGACGGCGATGTGCAGGTCGGCGGGCTGCCGCCGTATCCGATCAGCTATCGCTGCATCGTGCCGAAGCGCGGCGAGTGCGAGAACCTGCTGGTGCCGGTCTGCCTGTCGTCCAGCCATATCGCGTATGGCTCGGCGCGCATGGAGCCGGTGTTCATGGCCCTGGGGCAGACGGCTGCCATGGCAGCCAGCGCCGCCATCGATGCCGGGTGCATCGTGCAGGACGTGAACTACCCCAAGCTCCGGGCGAAGCTGCTCGATGCCGGCCAGGTCATTGAGTAGCCGTCGCGGCGACGGACGCTTCCTGCGCGATGGTCATCCCCGAGGGGACGTAGTTTCCGCCGGAGAGGATGAACTTGAACGCCTCCTCAGCGGAGACATCCACGATCTGCACCTGCTGGCGCGGGACGAAGTAGAGCCGCCCGTTGGTCGGGTTGGGCGCAGCCGGGACAAACACGCAGCAGGTCTGCGGATCTTCCGGCAGCGGCTGGCCGCTGGTGAAACCCAGCGTGCGGGCGCCTGTCATTTCATCGCGAATCAGGCAGACATGCGCAAACATTCCGCCGCTGCCGGCGGGGGTGACCGACACGTGCTTCCATGCCGTGTACAACTCCCGCAGCATCGGGATGCGCCCCAGCAGCCGATCCACCAGGCCCAGCAGCCATTTGCCCACCAGGCTGCTGACGATCAGCCCCAGCACGTAGATCGTCACGAGCGCCGCGATGATGCCGACAAAGGGGATGTCCCATCCCGTCAGCCAGACCCACACACCGCGCGTCGTGCCTTCGACCCACGCCACGACGGCAACGGTCGCCACGACTGGCACTGCTGCGAAGATCCCCGCCAGAAATGTGTTCCTCAGATGCTTGGCCAACCCCATGGCTTTCCTTCTGTTGATCGGATGAGATCGGTGATGCGTCGCGAGCGAGCGGATGGGCGCTGCCGGATCGGCTGACTTCACTCGCCTGCATCCGCGGGGGCGTCGCCAGCCAATGCGGCGCGAAGGACGGCCACGCGCTCAGCCCGCTGCTGCGGCGGCGCATCGACGTCGAAGCTGATCGGCTGATCCTTCAGTTCGTTCAGCCGCTTGAGCGCCAGTTCGCGCAGCGCGCGATCCTGGCTGAGCAGCACATCCAGAAGAAAGTCGACATCAGACGCCATCGCCGCGACCTTGGCTTCGTCCAGACGCTGATACTCTTCCAGAACTTCGTCGATTCGCGCGTTCTGTTCGGGCGAAAGCTGGCGGCGATCCAGATGACGCAGTGCCAGCACGGCCTGATCGCCGAGCTTGCGCAGTTCGGCGACGGCGGCTTCGCGCTCGGTGAAGGCATCGGCATCGAGCCGCGGCAGCAGGGCGTTGACCTGCTCCATCGTCTTAGGATCGACATTCTCGGCGCGGCCGAGCACCAGCCATGCAAGGCGCGAATCGACGGACAGGAGATTCTCGGCGCCCAGCCGCTGCAGGACGGGCCGCAGGTAGCGGTTGACGACATCGCCGTGCGCTTCGCGCAGCGACGGCAGATCGGCCGCTTCGAGGCGCAGGCTGACCGTGCGATTGCCCTCGGTGTCAAAGCCGTTGACGAAGAGGCGCAGCCCGCCGGTGTCGACAATGCCTTCCTCCGGCGTGACCATCGGCGAGCGGTCGAGCAGCTCCACCTGCGTCATGCCGCCGATCTCTTCGAGGGCGCCGGCGATGCTCAATTGCGTGGTGCTGGCGGTGACCATCGCATGCGAGAAGATGTTGGCTGGGTCGGAAAAGTCGTAGCGTTCGACGACCATGTAGCTCGGTCCGGGGCGCGCGTTGTTGCCCTGGTGAACGACAACGCGCCACAGGCCGGGGTCGTCGGTCACGACGACGCGCTGGTCGCCGCTGGTGCCGGGGAGCTTCGTATCGACGGTGAGGCGGCCGTCTTCGACGCCGATCTGCAGGACCTGCTCGATCGTGTACTCGCCCAGGACGGGGCGCGAACCGAATTGCAGTTCAATGACGCGGCGCTGCTCAGCCTTGAGCTGCTCGATCGTCGGCTGGGTCGCCGGCGGCGCGGGAGGGTCAGCCTGCTGGGCGACGGCGGGGATGCCGATGGCCGCGGCGGCGGCGAACACGATGGGCAGCAGGGGATGTCTCATGCGGTTCATTGTATCGCTGCTGGGCGCGAAGGCTTATTCCTGCGGGAGCTTGCGCTTGAGCAGTTGCGAGACGACGGCTGGTTCGACCTGCTGGCCGTGCTGCTTCATGAATGCGCCCATGGCCTGGCCGAACTGGCGGGCGGTGAAGCTGTTGTGGGCCAGGAACTGGTCGATGAGCTGCTCGGTCTGTTCGGCTGAGGCCTTCTGAGGCAGGTACTCGTCGACGATGGCGATCTCGGCGCGCAGCTTGCGGACCTCCTCGTCCCGGCCGAGCTTTTCGTATTCTTCGAGGGACTTGGCCAGCCGCTTGCGGTAGGCGGCGACGGCCTGTTCCGGAGTGGTTGGCTGGGGGGCCAGGTCGACGTTCTTGACGTCGCTGAGGAGCATGCGGATCACGCCCAGGCGATCCTTCAGGCCGGCCTTGAGGGCGGCTTTCATGTCGTTGGTGAGGCGGGTTTGCAAATCCATCTTTACACTCCGGTGATTTGTTGAGTATATTATCGGAAGTATCGAAGGCTGCTACCCGTGTATCGGATCTAGCCGATGAGAATCGGGTACCCATCGCAGCACACGGGGCGTGGCGTCAGGTTGTAGTCGTATCGGTTGCCCCTCCTTCGATTCGCGGCCGCTGTCATTGGCGTGGCGGCCAAACGGGGCAGCGAGGAATCGTCTTCTCGTTCCAGAGATCTCGATAATCGTGGGCCGTCGGGCCCGCGGTGGTTGAGCAGCCCGGGCCGGTCTGCGGCACGCGGCTTGCCCACCCCTTCCGAGTGACACGGAGGTTTTCTCCCATCGGTGCAGCCCAGCTCGCTCGGGCTGGCGCTCAGATGAGTGTTTCCGGGGACAAGGACCCCAATGCAAACCGTGCATACCCAACAGAAGCAAGGCGGCCGCAGGCGCCGCCGTGGCGGAA
Source organism: uncultured Phycisphaerales bacterium (assembly GCA_937904525.1). Lineage (GTDB taxonomy): Bacteria > Planctomycetota > Phycisphaerae > Tepidisphaerales > Tepidisphaeraceae > CALEKX01. The sequence continues at coordinate 19,219 of CALEKX010000041.1, read as the reverse complement.
AATCCGGCGGTAAGCGACGTCATCGCAACCAGCAGCAACAGCAGCAACAGGCATTCAGCCCGGCGGAGAACGGCCAGGCCCTGGCGGGGCTCCAGACGGTCGAAGGCGTGATGCAGCAGCTCGACGAGCGCAAGGACGGCCAGCTTCGCGAGCCGGAGGCGCTGCTGCGGCCGGTGCGCGGCGGGATCATCGTCCCCAAGGAGCTGATCGCCCGCCACCGCCTCAAGCCCGGCTTGCTGCTGACCGGCCATGTCCGCGGCAATCGCCTGGTGAACATCGAGAAGATCGAGAATCAGCCGGTGTCGGAGTGGGAGAGCCGCACGACGATCTACGATTCGACACCGCTGGACCCCCAGCCCGGTTTGCGGCTGGAGCACAATCCCACCGAGTACACCACGCGTGCGATCGACCTGCTGGCGCCCGTCGGGTTCGGGCAGCGCGGACTGATCGTCGCGCCACCGCGCACGGGCAAGACGATCCTGATGCAGAACATCGCCCGTGGCGTGGCAGCCAACTACCCCGATGTGGAGCTGATCCTCCTGCTGGTCGATGAGCGGCCCGAGGAAGTGACCGACATGACCCGCAACGTGCCGGGCACGGTCCATGCCTCGTCCAACGACAATCCGGTCGAGCATCATCTCGACCTGGCGCAGCTCGTGATCGAGCGATGCAAGCGGCGGGTGGAGTACGGCAAGGACGTTGTCGTGCTGATGGACTCGCTTACGCGCCTGGGGCGCGCGTTCAACACCGGCTCGCGCGGTGGACGGACGCTGTCGGGCGGGCTGGATAACCGGGCGTTGGAAATACCCAAGCGGCTTTTCGGCGCAGCCCGCAAGATCGAGAACGGCGGCAGCCTCACGATCATCGCCACCTGCCTGATCGATACCGGCAGCCGGATGGATCAGGTGATCTTCGAGGAGTTCAAAGGCACTGGCAACATGGAGCTGACGCTGGATCGCAACATCGCGAACCTGCGCATCTTCCCGGCGCTGAACATCACCGAATCCGGCACACGCAAGGAAGAAAAGCTGCTGGGCGAGAAGGAACTGGCAGCCAGCCGGCAGATCCGCCGTCACCTGCTGAACATGCCCCCCGCGCAGGCGATGAAGACGCTGCTCGACGTGCTGAAGAAGTATCCGACGAACAAGGATCTGCTCAACACGATTCGCGTGTAGTGGCTTGTTGCATGGTGCATGACGGCCACCGCCCGTTGAGATCAACCGGCGGTATGCGACGTGCCACGAGCCGCGCGCAGCGGAGCGACTATGCGAGCCTGGATACTGCCTGAACCGGTTGGGATCGATGCGCTGCAACTGGTGGATCTGCCCGAACCGTCGCCGGATGCGGGGGAGGCGGTGCTCGAGCTGGACTTCGCAGCCCTCAACCCCGCCGATCGTTACCTTGCCGAAAAACTCTATCCCGCCAAGCCGTCCTGGCCGCATGTGCTGGGGCGCGACGGCTTGGGGACGGTTGTCGCCGTCGGGCCGGGCGTGACCGAGGTGAAGGTCGGCGATCGCCGCGTGATCCTGCGTAGCGAGATCGGTGTATCGCGGCAGGGGACCTTTGCCCAGCGCGTGGCGGTGCCTGTGGCGTCGCTGGCGACCTGGCCGGCGGGGTGGTCAGACGAGCAGGCGGCTGGCGCGCCGCTGGTATATCTGACGGCCTGGCAGGCACTGACGATGTGGGATCTGCCGGCGCCGACGACCGTGCTGATCACGGGCGCTTCGGGCGGTGTGGGGGTGGCCGCCGTTCAACTGGCATCCGCGATGGGGCATCGCGTGGTCGCGATGTCGCGATCACCGGAGAAGCGCAAGCGCCTGCAGGAGCTGGGAGCCGCGTTCACGTTCGATGCGTCCGAGGCGCGGTGGAGCGAGCAGGTGCGCGAGGCGCTGGGTGGACGCAAGGTCGGCTTGGCGATCGACAACATCGGCGGGGATGAGTTTGCGTCGATGATCGACACGCTCGGCGGCGAGGGGCGCGTGAGCGTTGTCGGTGCTCTGGCCGGGCCGGTGCCGCAGTTCAACACGTCAACCCTGCTGTTCCGACGGATCCGCGTCGGCGGCGTTGCTGTCGGATCGTACACGCCCGAACAGGCGCAGGCTGCCTGGCGGCAGATTCAGGCGGCGCTGGAGCGAGCCGGCCATCAGCCGGTGGTCGATTCGGTATTCCCCTTCGCCCAATTGCCGCAGGCATTTGCGCGATTGGCTGGCGGGCCGATGGGGAAGGTGGTTCTGCGCGTCAGGGAAGGGTAGGGAGTAAGCGACCAGCGACAAAGCGACGAAGGGAGAGGGAGGGCGGCAAAGGGGCGTGCCTGGACGTCGACACGCTGCCGGGTATAAGCCACATGCATTGCGCTGCATGGGACATGCAACAAGCGTCGCGCAGCGTGGGCTACGCTGTGAGTTTCAGGCGATCGGCCGTTGGTGGTTTACCAGCCGCCGCGTGACTGCTCGAGCTTGCGAGCGTGCTCGATGGAGTAGCGGGCCCAGGGCTTGGCTTCGAGGCGCGGTTTGCCGATGGGCTTGCCGGTGGCTTCGCAGATGCCGTAGGTGCCGTTCTGGATCTTGGCCAGGGCGTGATTGATCTCGCGAAGCAGCGCCCGGTCCTTCTCCACCAGCCCCAGCGTGAACTCCTGCTCGTAGTTGTCGGTGCCCATGTCAGCCATGTGGACCGGCAGGTTGGACAGATTGCTTCCACCACCGGCGTTGAGGGCTTCGCGCTCCATGGAGCTCATGTCGCCGACCAGCTCGCGGCGTTTGGCCAGCAGCAGTTCGCGGAAATGCTCCAGATCGCGCTTGGTCAGGCCTGAGCCGGACTTCTTGGGGCGGGCGGCTTTGGGTTTCGCGGCTGCGGCGACCGCCGGTCTGGCGGGACGGGTGGTGCGCTGGGTGGACTTCTTTACGGTCTTCGTCGATTTGGACGCAGCGGAACGGGCTGCCGGCTTGGCGGTCTTGCTCCGGGAGGTGCTGCGTGCGGCAGTGGTCTTACCCCGCTTGGAAGGTGCTTTTTTGGCCACTCGCTTGGGTTCCTTTCCGACTTGCTCGAAAGACGATTGGAGTTGCTTTGACCCGAGGCGAAAGCGGGCGAATGCTATGAAGTTGCGGCCAACCTGTCAAGTTGTCAGGTGGATTTGGCGGGCTGAAGCGCAAAGATTGTGAAAATCACGGAAACCCAGCCGGCGGCCAATCCGGGGACGCGCCAGTTCGTAACCCGCCCACGTTGTCCTCGCAGCCCTGCCTGCCCGCTGACGCAAGGCTTCAGCCAGCCGGCGGTTACGGCCCCATCGGACCCGCCTCCGCCAGCACGCAGGGCCTGCTGGAACGTTGTCCAGAGCAAAGTGAAGAAGGTGCTCGCCGTTCGGGCGGATGAGATCCTTTGCGTCGCTCAGGACGACGATTGCGGGATCGCCTTTACGCTCTATGCGATCTTTGGGCTCTTTGCGCTTCGCGCCGGCTCCGCCCAAAAAAGAGCACCGCATCGCAAGCGGCCTGGCGGCGCGCTGGCGATGCGGTGCGGAGGGTTCGCCCGGGAAGGGCGGTTACTTGATGAACAGCATCTCCCGGTAGGTCGGCAGCGGCCACAGGTCATCCGGGACCGTCAGCTCGATCTTGTCGCCGATCTTGCGGGTCTCGTTCATGGCCGTCAGGACCTCGTCACGCATGTACTTGGCGTGCTCGTAGGGATCGCCGTTACCCTCGTGGGCCAGGGCCTTGTCGAGCTTGCCGATTGCCTTCTGGAAGTCGTCAACAAGCTTGGAGAACTCCTTGAGCGCCGACGTAGCCGAGGCTGACTCGATGCCCGCCGCCTTCAGCGAGGAGACGTTCTGGGCCAGCTCGGTCTGGTAGCGGATGGCAGCCGGCAGGATCATCGTCCGGGCCATCAGGCTGGTCAGGTTCGCCTCGATGTTGAGCGTCTTGGCGTAGGCCTCCGAGAGGATGTTGAAGCGGCTGCGCAGTTCCTTCTCGGTGTAGACCTTGTACTTGCTCAGCAGCTCGATGTTCTTCTTGTCGAGGATGGCCGGGAGGGCGTCGACCGTGTTGCGGAAGTTGGGCAGGCCGCGCCGCTCGGCTTCGCGATGCCACTCCTCGGAGTAGTTGTCACCGTTGAAGATGACGCGCTTGTTCTCCTTGATGATCTGCGGGAGCAGATCCTGGATGGCGCTGTTGAGGTCCTTGCCGCCCTTGATGGCGTTCTCGAGCTCGGTCGCGATGTAGTCGAGGCTTTCGGCCACGATCGCGTTGAGGATCGTGTTCGGGCCGGCGATGTTCTGGCTGGAGCCGACAGCGCGGAACTCGAACTTGTTGCCGGTGAAGGCGAAGGGGCTGGTGCGGTTGCGGTCGCCGGCTTCCTTCGGCAGCTTCGGCAGGACATCGACGCCGGTCTCGAACAGGCCACCCTTCTTGGAGGTCTTGGCGCCACCCTTTTCGATCTGCTCGATGATGTCGTTGAGCTGATCGCCGAGGTAGACCGAGATGATAGCCGGCGGAGCTTCGTTGGCGCCCAGGCGATGATCGTTGCCGGCGCCGGCGATCGCGACGCGCAGCAGATCCGCATGGCGGTTGACCGCGCGGATGACCGCACAGCAGAAGACCAGGAACTGGGCGTTGTCGTGCGGGTTGTCGCCTGGATCCAGCAGGTTCTCACCGGTGTCGGTGCACATCGACCAGTTGTTGTGCTTGCCCGAACCGTTGACGCCGGCGAAGGGCTTTTCGTGCAGCAGGCAGGCCAGGCCGTACTTGTCAGCCGTGTTGCGCAGCACCTGCATGATCAGGTTCTGGTGATCGGTCGCGAGGTTCGAGTTCTCGAAGATCGGGGCGATCTCGTACTGGCTGGGCGCGACCTCGTTGTGACGGGTCTTGACCGGCACGCCGAGCTTGAACAGCTCCATCTCAACTTCAGCCATGCAGGCCAGGACGCGCTCGGGGATCGAGCCGAAGTACTGGTCTTCCATCTCCTGGCCCTTGGGCGGGCGGGCGCCGAAGAGCGTCCGGCCGGCGTTGATCAGGTCAGGACGGGCATAGTAGAAGTTCTTGTCGATCAGGAAGTATTCCTGCTCGGGGCCGACGGTCGTGGTCACGCGATGCACGTCCTTCTTGCCGAACAGGCGGAGGATGCGCAGCGCCTGCTCGCTGAGGGCCGCCATCGAGCGGAGCAGGGGGGTCTTCTTGTCCAGGGCCTCGCCGGTCCAGCTCAGGAAGGCCGTGGGGATGACCAGCGTCGAGCCGTTGGGGTTCTCGATGATGAAGGCCGGGCTGGTCGGGTCCCAGGCGGTGTAGCCGCGGGCTTCGAACGTCGCACGCAGACCGCCCGAGGGGAAGCTCGACGCGTCGGGCTCACCCTTGATCAGCTCCTTGCCGGAAAACTCAGCAATCGCGCCGCCGGAGGGGGTGGGGGTGATGAAGCTGTCATGCTTCTCAGCCGTGAGGCCGGTCATCGGCTGGAACAGGTGCGTGTAGTGCGTCGCACCCTTTTCCATGGCCCAATCCTTCATGGCGGTGGCGACAGCCTCAGCCACGGCGGGATCGAGGGGTTCGCCGTACTTGATCGTCCGCTGCAGGGCCTTGAAGACGCTCTTGGGGAGGCGCGCCTGCTGCGTTTCCTCGTTGAAGACGTTGATGCCGAAGATGTCGGTGACCTGCGTCTTACGGAAGTCGACACGATTGAGCGTGTGACGGGTGGTCGCGATAGCCTTGATCGCTTCCTGGCGAACGTTCGATCCCATGTTCGGGTTCTCCTCAGATCTAAAACAGGGTTGCGCCGGGCACACGGCCCGACAGTTACAGAATCACCAGCCCGGCTGGGTACACATCGACCGCAAGCCGACAGTGTGAGGGCGATTCAGGCATATTCTGCTTTCGTCGCGATGGGCTGCTGCGGAGGAACCCGCGCCCTACCTCACGCCAAACAACCCAGAAGCAAAAGGCGTGCAAGTCCTGAATTTTCCGTTTTCCGCGCCGAAGGATGCGCGCGAATCAAGCAATCCATCCTACACGGGATCGACCTGCCTAGATAGCGCGCACGGCAGGCCCGACTGTTGAAATGTGCGATTATGGACCCGGGGGATGGGAGGGCGGCCGTCAGCGGGCACGCTCCTCAAGGTAACGCTTCAGCGCGCCAATATTCTCAAATTCCGCCAGCTCATTGCCGGCGAACTGCACGCCGAACGCCTGCTCGATGCTGAACATCAGGTTGATGTGGTTGACCGAGTCCCACTGGGGGATGTCCCTGGCCGTCATGTCGTCGCGCAGGCGGAGCGTGTCGTCGGCGAAGACGGTCTGGAACACTTCTTCGAGGCGGTCGTGGATGGTCATGGGGAGCAGGTAGAAGACAGAAGACAGAAGGAACTCGGTTACGTGGCCGCGGTGGCCAGGTCGTCGACGTTTTCGATGAAGCCGTTGGTGATCGGGCCCTTGGCGGCCAAGTCGTATTCCCAGACGGTCGTGCCGTCGGTGTCCGAGACCTTCTCGAACCCGAACTTGCCGAAAATCTCCTTCACCATGCCGTTCTTGGCTGTCGGAATATACGTGCCGCGGATGCGGCTGCAACCCAATTCCCCAGCCCGGCGGCAAAGATGTGATAGCAGCTCGGCTTCCACCGTCCGGCCGATCACGCGGCAGCTCATCAGCCAGGAATCGATGTCCAGCACGTCGCCGGACTTGAACGCGATGATCAGGCTGACCAGTCCATGATCGGCAAACCGATCCCGCAGCGTCAGGGAATAGTGGACGCAGTTGGGGTCAGCCATGAACCGCCGCAACTCGCCGATGCCATGGCGGCGCGTCGTCAGGTTGAACTGATTGGTCTTGCCCAACAGTTGGGCAACGCGCGGCAACGTCAGCTCGTCAAAGGGTTTGACGACGGCTGACATCTGCAGCGAGCGGTAGAAGTCTTCGATGCTGCCGGCTTGGGCTTCGAGCTCGGCGATCTGCGCCCGGGCGCGATACTGCTCAGCCCGGGCGGCGTCTTCCTTCGTGAAGCTGCTGGTCTCGAACAGCAGATAGTTGCTCAGGGCCCGGACGTAGTGGGCCGGATCGGGCGGCAGAACGATGACGTCGACCTCCGGCTGGAACTGCCGCATGGCCTGCCGCTCAGCCGGGTTGTCATCGACGAAGACCAGCGAGTCGATGCCGATGTTGAGCGTCTGGGCGATCCGCTGGATGTTCTGCGGTTTGGGCTCCCAGTTGGCGACGAACATCGCGATGTCGTCCAGGCGGATGCGCATCTCCGGGTGCTTCTCGAAGACCTCCCGCGCGTCAGCATCGTTGTTCTTGGAGTTGACCGCCAGGATCACCCCCTTGCGCTTGAGCTCGAGGATGTACTCCTGGAAGGCGACGTAGGCTTCGCCGATGGGCGAGCCCTGGCCGAGCTTGATCCCCGCCAAGCCGTCCTCGCCGATGATTCCGCCCCAGAGCGTGTTGTCCAGGTCAAGGACCAGGCACTTCTTGCTGAGGCCCAGATCGGCTGCCAGCACGGCTGCTGTGTGCTTCGCCAGCAGCGGCAGGGCGTCGAGCGACACCGCCTGCTTGCTGAGATGCCAGTACTTCGGGTCGAACCATCGGTTCTTGCCGATCGTGCCGGCCAGGCGCTCGCAGTCGACGATGCTGACATTCGCCCCAGCCGCCTCGCCGAGGCGCTGGTTAAGCCGTTGCACCATCATGTAGCGCGAGCCGGGCAGGCGGCTGCCCAGATGGCCCATCGGCAGGTCGGTGTCGATGGCGAAGTTGTGCTGGATGACGCGAGCGCCGCAGCGGTCCTGCACCGTCTTCCAGAGCTGCGTCCACCGCGCCACTTCGTTTTCGACGGCCTTTTCGTGATCGTCCGCGTAGGGCGGCAGGCGAAGCTCGCCGGCATGTACGACCAGGATCACGAAATCCGGCTTGAAGCGGTACAGCTCCGAGTTCGGATCGATGATGTCCTGCTGATACTGGCCGTAATGCGACTCGTACAGCTCGATCTGCACGCCAAACTTGATGGCTGCCACAGCCAACAGTTGCTTGAACTGCGTGGTCGTGTAGCTGCCGAGGATGGCCACGCGCGCGGTGCGCTTGCGGTTGGGCCAATCCGTCTTGAGATACTTGCCCAGCACGCCGGCGACGCCTTGCCACGTGAGGAAATCATCCCCCGAATCGAGGGCAGCCAGCGCCCACTGGCGAGCCTTGTCATCTTCGCCGAGCTGGGCGTAGGTGCGCGCGATCTTAAGGCAAAGCTGCGGTTCGGGCACTTCGCTGGCGGTCGCAGCCTGCAGATAGGCTTCGACAGCGCCGCGATGATCGCCCGCCTTGCGCAGCGCATCGCCGCGGTTCAACGCCTCATTGCCGGCTTGTGAATCCCTGGATGGTTCGCCTGTGGCCATGTCTTGTACTGCTGAAAAACTCACCGCAGAAACGCAAAGATCGCAGAGAGAGGCTGAATCATCTGCGTTGATCCGCGTTCATCTGTGGTTTCATGTTTGCTTTGGTTTCGCCGGGGGGATAATCCGCGGCGGTGGAGCGATCACGATCGACCCTGCCTGCACATTGGTCATGACCACCGCATTGGGGCCGATGCGGACGTTGTCGCCGATCTTCACCGGTCCGATGATGACCGATCCTGCCCCCATCTCCACGCCATTCCCCAGTACCGGCCCCTTGTCCGCGAAGCTGTCCGAGCCCGCGCCGATCGTGCAGTTCTGCCGAACCAGGCAGTCGTGGCCGATCTCGGCATGGTGGTGGATGACGATGCCGCTCTGGTGGCCGATCCGGAACCGCCGCCCGACACGCGTCGTCTCCGGCAGCTCGATTCCATAGAAATTGCGCACAAACCAGTGCATCGGCTTGTAGATGATCTTCAGCGGGATGCGGAAGATCGCCGGCATCGACAGAATCCGATGCCCGAACCGATAGACCACTACAGCGTGCAGGCCGGGCTTGCTGATCTTGCCGTCGTGGCGACGATAGTCCTCCGCCAGTTGCTTCCAGAACCCGATGGGCCCATAACGCGGATCGGGCGCAGCCTCGGGCGGCGCCGACGGGGCAGCAGCGGGATTGGCAGGAGCGGTTTCGGTCTGCATGGATGTCATCACGCGGCTCAACCGCGGTTGTGTCAAATTAGGGAATCTCCGTTCCCTTTGACTACGTCATTGAAGAGTATCGGTCAAGCCGACAGGTTAGATGTGTCCGGCTGGACTGAAGATAGATCGCCGGGGCAGAAATCTGTCAGCCCACGAGCGGGAGGTGAACCAGATGGCCGACAAATTGCGATGGGGCATTATCGGAACCGGCAATATCGCCCGCCAGTTCGCGGAGGGCGTCGCGGGGGCGAAGCGCAGCGTCATCTCGGCCGTCGCCTCCCGCCGGCAGGAGACAGCCGACGCCTTCGCAGGGCAACACGCCATCCCGAACGCTTACGGAGATTATGCAAAATTGCTGGATGATCCAGCCGTCGAGGCCGTCTACATCTCCCTGCCCAACTCCCTGCATTGCCAGTGGACGATCCGCGCACTCCAAGCCGGCAAGCATGTCCTGTGCGAAAAGCCGTTCGCCATGAACCTCGACGAGGCTCAGCGGATGTTCGCAGCCGCGGAGGCGGCCGATCGGCTGCTCATGGAAGCTTTCATGTACCGCTGCCATCCGCTCATCACAGCCGTGCGCGACGCCGTGCGCAGCGGCGAGATCGGTCGGCTGCAGATCATCCGCACGAGCTTCTGCTATCGCACGCGCACGATCGAGGGGAATGTGCGCTTCGTGCCGGAGCTGGGCGGCGGGGCGCTGATGGACATCGGCTGCTACTGCATCGACTTTTCGCGCCTGTTCGCCGGCGGCGAGCCGGAAACGGTGCTGGCGGTGGGGCATCGGCATGAGACGGGCGTGGATGACCTGGTCGTCGGATCGATGCGCTTCGGCAACGGCATCCTCGCCGGCTTCACCTGCGGCATGAGCGCCCAAGCCGACAACACGGCCTATCTGCTCGGCGATGAGGGCTACATCCAGATTCCCATCCCCTGGAAGCCGCCGGTCAAGCAGGCTGAGTTCACCATCGCCCGCGGCACGCCGCCGAGGATGGACCAGAAATCGGCATCGGCTGCCTCTGTCAAACCCGCATCTCCACCTCAGCGGCGCATTACCATCGACGCTCCGGTTCCCCTCTACGCACTGGAAGCCGACGCCTTCGCCGCCGCGGTCCTTGACGGGGCGCCTCTGCCTGTCACCAGGCAGGACACCCTCGGCAATATGAAGGTCATCGATCAGATGCTGGCGCAGATCTGATCCGGTGATTCGTCCATCAGTTGATGTGCGCGACATCGCACGCCTGGCCGCAGTGCCCGGTTCACGGTAGAACCGTCACCATGAAGATCCTCTCTGCCACCGGCGGGATTGCCGGGACAAACTGCTATCTGGTTGTCGACGACGAAGCCGGGCAGGCTGTGCTGTTTGACGCGCCGGACCATACGGTTGCGCCGGTTCTGGATGAAGCTCAGAAGAACGGCTGGGATGTGATCGGCCTGTGGCTGACGCATGGGCACTTTGATCACATCGCCGATCACGCCGTCGTCACTCAGCGGTTCCCCAATGCCAAGGTCATGATCCATCCGTTGGATGAGCCGAAGCTCCTCAAGCCGGATCTAGCGAGCATGTTCCTGCCGATCTCCATCCCGCCGCGCCAGGCGGATGGCTACCTCGCCGACGGCCAGCGCCTAACCATCGGCTCACTGGCGTGCGAGGTGATCCACACGCCCGGCCACGCGCCGGGGCATGTGATGTTTCACTTCCCCGATCAGCGGATATTGATCGGCGGCGATCTGATCATCATGGACTCCGTCGGCAGGACGGATTTCCCCGATTCGGATCATAAGGCCCTCGAAGCCTCCATCGGCCGGATCATGCAGTTGCCTGATGACACGCACCTGCTGGCCGGCCACGGCGAGCCGACCACCCTCGGCGAGCAGCGTCGCCGCAACCCATACGTCCAGCATGCGTTGCGCACACAGACCTAGAAAATCCGGCTCACTTCCGACACAATCGCCGACTCCGCGTCGTGCATGCAACGGACAACCTTGTTGATCTGCTGATTCCGTATGCTGGACCCGAGCCACCATCTGCCCCAGATTCTCGCGGCGTTCACCGAACCGACGGCGACCGCCATCTTGCTGGGCGCTTTTGGCGCGTTGACGGTCCTGGCTGTCGTGCTGAGCCGATTTGCCGATCGCATGGGCGTGCCCGTGGTGCTGCTGTTCCTGATCCTGGGCATGCTGGGGGGATCGGAAGGGATCGGCGGCATCGCGTTCAGCGATTTTGAAGTTGCCGTTCGCCTGGGAACGACGGCCCTGATCCTGATCCTGTTTGACGGCGGGATGAACACAGCCGTCACCGCCGTGCGCGAGGTCTTCTGGCCGGCGACGGTGCTGGCGACGGTGGGCGTGATCCTGACGGCTGCGGCGCTGGCGGGGATCGGCCTGCTGATCGGCCTGCCATGGCCGGTGGCGCTCTTGATCGGAGCGGTCGTCAGCTCGACGGACGCAGCCGCCGTCTTCGCCGTTTTGCGCGGCGGTCGGCTGAACCTCCGTCCGCGCCTGGCCCGCACGCTCGAGGTCGAATCGTGCGCCAACGACCCGATGGCGTTGATCCTGACGACCGCCCTGATCCAGGTGCTGTCATCGCCCGACTCGCTGAACTACTGGCAACTGGCCGTCATGGTGCCGGTGCAGCTCCTGGTGGGGGGCGGGATCGGAATCCTGTTCGGCTATCTGTTCCGCTGGCTGATGCTGCGTGTGCGCGTCAGCACGACAGGTTTCTACCCGTGCTTGAGCGTAGCCGCCGTGCTGGCGTCGTTTGGCGCGGCGACGGCCTGCCAGGGCAGCGGCTTCCTGGCTGTCTATGCCGCCGGCGTCGTGCTGGGCAATGGGCCGTTGCCCTATAAGGCCAGCGTGATCCGCGTCCACGACGCGCTCGGCTGGCTGAGCCAGATCTTCATGTTCCTGATGATGGGCCTGCTGGTGGTCCCGTCGCAGCTCATCCCGATCTTCTGGTCGGGGCTGGCGGTGTCACTGCTGCTGGCGTTTGTGGCCCGGCCGATCGCGGTATGGCTGTGCCTGCTGCCGTACAAGATGCCAGCCGTCGAGAAACACTACATCGCCTGGATCGGTCTGCGCGGGGCGGTGCCGATCATTCTGGGCACATTCCCGGTGCTGGCGGGCGTGGAGGGGGCGTACGACGTGTTCAACTACGTCTTCTTCATCGTGGTGGTGTCGACGATCATCCCCGGCTCGACCATCCGCCCGATGACGCGATGGCTGAAGCTGAACATCCCGGACAAGCCGGCGCCCGAGGCGGTGCTGGAGATCAACTCGGTCACGCCGCTGGAAGGCGAGATCGTTTCGTACTACATCGAGCCGGCGCTGGCGGTCAGCGGGGCGCGGCTGTCGGAAATCGACTTCCCGCATGGTACGTCGGTGGTGCTGATCGTCCGCAACGGCCAGCTCATCCCCGCGCGCGGTGACACGCGCATCGAAAACGGCGATCATGTCTACGTCTTCTTCCGCCCCGAAGACCGGCCATTCATCGAGCTGCTCTTCGGTAAGCCGGAGGAGAGCTGAGCGGGTGGGCAGCAGGCGCCTATAGTCTGCAGTCCGCGGTCGGCGGTCTGCAGTTTACGGTCTGCAGCAAGCCGCCAGACCCAAGCACCAAACAACAAGACACCAAACACCGTCGTAATGCCTGTTGACCTGAACGAGCTGCGGTCGCGCGTCGAGCGGGCGATGCTGCGAGACCGGCATGGCCTGCGGCGGCGGCTGCGCGCGATTCGCGACGAGCACGACGTGCGCCTTGAGCGGCTGGTCGAGGAGATCGAGCTGTCGGTCGCTCGCCGCGAGCGGCGAGCAGCGGGCGTGCCGCGGGTGACGTATCCGCCGGACCTGCCGGTCGTCCAGAAGCGCGACGAGATCGCAGCCGCCATCCGCGAGCACCAGGTCATCGTTCTGTGCGGTGAAACCGGCTCGGGCAAGACAACGCAATTGCCCAAGATCTGCCTGGAACTTGGCAGGGGCGTAGCCGGCATGATCGGCCACACCCAGCCGCGGCGCATCGCCGCGCGCACCGTCGCCGCCCGCATCGCCGAGGAGCTGCAGACCCCCCTCGGCCAGGCCGTCGGCTACAAGGTCCGCTTCAGCGACAAGCTCAGCGATGACACCTACATCAAGCTGATGACCGACGGCATCCTGCTGGCGGAGACGCAGGGGGACCGATTCCTCGAAGCCTACGACACGATCATCATCGACGAAGCCCACGAGCGCAGCCTCAACATCGATTTCCTGCTGGGCTATCTCAAGCAACTGCTGCCGCGCCGCCCGGACCTGAAAGTCATCATCACCTCCGCCACCATCGACCCCGAACGCTTCAGCCGACATTTCGACAATGCCCCGATCGTCATGGTCAGCGGCCGCACCTATCCGGTCGAGACGCGCTATCGCCCGATCGAGCTTGAAGACCCCGACGAGGATGAGCCGGACCTGCAACAGGCGATCCTCTCAGCCGTCGATGAGCTGTGGCGCGAGGGGCCGGGCGACATGCTGATCTTCCTCTCCGGCGAGCGGGAGATCCGCGAAACGGCTGAGTCTTTGCGCCGCCACCATCCGCCGGAGACGGAGATCCTGCCGCTGTATGCGCGCCTGAGCTTCGCGGAGCAGCAGAAGGTCTTCAAACCCACGGGCCGGCGGCGGATCGTGCTGGCGACCAACGTCGCGGAGACGTCGCTGACGGTTCCGGGCATCCGGTATGTCATCGACCCCGGCTTTGCGCGCATCTCGCGCTACGCGCCGCGCACGCGCGTCCAGCGGCTGCCGATCGAACCCATCAGCCGCGCCAGCGCCGATCAGCGCAAGGGCCGCTGCGGGCGCGTCAGCGAGGGCATCTGCATCCGCCTGTATTCCGAGGAAGACTACAACTCGCGCCCTCAGTTCACGGATCCCGAGATCCTCCGCACAAACCTGGCGGCCGTCATCCTGCAGATGAAGGCGCTTCGGCTTGGCCGGGTGGAGGAGTTTCCGTTCATCGACCCGCCGGACGGGCGGCAGATCCGCGACGGCTATCTCACACTGCACGAGATCGGCGCGATCGACGACCGCAACGAGCTGACCGACATCGGCTGGGCACTGGCCAAGCTGCCGATCGATCCGCGTATCGGGCGGATGATCCTGCAGGGGGCCGAGGAGAACGTGCTGGACGACGTGCTGATCCTGGCAGCCGCCCTGAGCATCCAGGACCCGCGCGAGCGCCCCATGGACAAAGCCGATGCCGCCGACCAGGCGCATGCCCGCTTCCGCGACGAGAACAGCGACTTTGTCGCCTTCCTCAACCTGTGGAACGCCTACAACGAGCAGACAAGGCACCTGTCGAGCAACAAGCTCCGCAAGTGGTGCCAGGAAAACTTCGTCTCGTCCGTGCGCATGCGCGAGTGGCATGATATCCACAGCCAGCTACGCGAGATCGCGGCCGAGCTGGAACTGCCGGGAAGCAGGCGACAGGCAGCAGGCAGCGGGCAGCAGGGGAAAAGTCGGCAGTCTGCAGCCAGCAGTCGGCAGCCCAAGTCCGCAATCCGAAATCCGCAATCCGCAATGGAAGCGCAGCGGTACGATGCCATTCATCGATCCCTGCTCGCCGGCCTGCTGAGCAATATCGGCACGAAGACCGACCAGTTCGAATACACCGGCGCGCGGCATACGAAGTTTCACATCTTCCCGGGGTCGGGGCTGTTCAAATCGCGCCCGCAGTGGGTGATGGCGGCTGAGCTGGTGGAGACGACCAAGCTGTACGCCCGAATCGTCGCGCGGATCCGGCCGGAGTGGGCCGAGCGATTGGGTGAGCATCTGGTCAAGCGGTCGTACAGCGATCCGCACTGGAACCGCCAGACGGCGCACGTCACCGCGTATGAGAAGGTGACGCTGTTCGGTTTGACGCTCGTGCCGCGGCGCAGCGTGCACTACGGGCCGATCGATCCGAAGCAGTCGCGCGAGATCTTCATCCGTTCGGCACTGGTGGAGGGGGATTACGACACAACGGCGCCATACTTCCGCCACAACCAGAAGCTGGTTGACGAAATCAACACGCTCGAAGCCAAGCGGCGCAACCGCGATGTGCTGGTCGATGAGCAGGTGCGGTTCGACTTTTACGATGCGCGCATCCCGGCTGGGGTTCACAACGGGCCGGCGTTTGAGAAGTGGCGGCGGGCGGCGGAGCCGAGCAATCCCCGCCTGCTGTTCATGAACCGCGCGGAGCTGATGCGGCACGCAGCCGATGACACGACGGCTGAGCTGTATCCCGATGTGATCAGCGTCAACGGCGTGACCGTGCCGCTGCTGTATCACTTCGAGCCGGGGCATCCTGCCGACGGCATTACTGCCCGCATTCCACTGGCGGCGCTCAACCAGGTGGATGCCGAGCGGTTCGAATGGCTGGTGCCGGGGCTGCTGCGCGAGAAGATCACGGCGCTGATCAAAAGCCTGCCCAAGACGCTGCGCGTGAACTTCGTGCCGGCGCCGGACTGGGCCGCCGCGGCTGAGAAGGCCATGCCGTATGCGAAGGGGTCGCTGTATGAGGCTCTGGCGACGTTCCTGAGCAAGGGGCATGGGATCACCGTTCGCCCGCGCGATTTTGATCCCGGCTCGCTGCTGGATCACCTGCACATGAACTTTCAGATCGTGGACGATGCCGGCAAGGAGCTGGCGGTGTCGCGCGATCTGGCGGCGCTGCGGCGGCAGTTCGGGATCGCGGCGCGGCAGACGTTCGAGTCGTCGCCGCCGATGGAAGGGCAGTTCAACAAGGACGGCCTGACGCGATGGGATTTCGGCGACCTGCCCGAATCGGTCGAGGTCAAGCGCAACGGCATGACGCTGCGCGGCTATCCGGCGATCGAGGATCGGGGTGACAGCGTCTCGCTGCGGCTGTTCGATACGCCGCAAAGCGCAGCGGTTGCGATGCGCGGCGGCCTGCGGCGGCTGTTCATCCTGCAGACGCGCCAGGAGATCGCGTATATCCAGCGGATGATCCGCGGTTTCGATCAGCTCAGCCTGCAGTTCGCGACGATCGGCACGAGCGATGAGCTCAAGCGGCAGATCGCCATCGCGGCGGCCGATCAGGCGCTCTACGGCGACAAGCCGTCGGCTGAGTCGTTCGCCTGGCAGGTGCGGACGCGCGAGCAGTTTGCGCAGGTCGCGGAGGATGCGTGGAAACGCCTGAATCCCGCAGCCGATCAGGTGACGCAGGTGGCGCGGGACATGCTGGCTGCGTATCACAACGTCGCGCTGCAGCTTCAAAAGACCTTTCCGCCGCTGCTTCAGCCGTCGATCGAGGACATCCGGCGGACGCTGTCACGCCTCGTGCCGCGGGATTTCCTGATCGCGACGCCCGCGCAGTGGCTGGTGCATCTGCCGCGGTTTCTCAAAGCCGTCGAGATCCGCCTGCGCAAGCTGCTGAACGCCGGCTTGAAGCGCGACCAGCAGGCCATGGCTGCCATCGCGCCATATCTCCAGCGATACCGGGAGCGGCTTGCCGCGCATCGCAAGCAGGGCATCGTCGATCCGGCATTGGAGCATTTCCGGTGGATGATCGAGGAGCTGCACGTGTCCCTGTTTGCGCAGGAGCTCAAGACCAGCCAGCCTGTTTCGCCGAAACGGCTGGATGAGCTATGGATGAAGGTGGAGGGGTGAGGGGAGTGTCGAAGCGATGGAGCGACGAAGGGGAGTTGTAGGGACCGCTGAAGCGGACCCTGCAGCTACATCTCCATCTTTCTCCGTCGATTCTGTTTCCTATCGCAGACGAACCGTCGCGCCTTCCTGCTCCCACTGTTCGACCAGACGGTTGAGGTCTGTGATGAGTTCGTTGAGTTGCTGGCTGGTCAGCAGGAGGCTTTCGTAGAGTCGGGGGTCGTTGACGATCGCGCCGGCTGTGCCTTTGCCCTGTTCGATCTTGGTGGAGATCGTCTGGAAGGTGTTGAGCAGCTTGGCGACCTGCACCAGCCGATCGTCGATCTGCTTGGACAGCCGATCGATATGCCCCTCGGTCGTCTCGATCAGCGATTCGGCCCGGCCGACAGTCTTGCGCGCCTGGGTGATCGTGTCCTTCGTCGCCGTGCCGATGTTCTCCAACTCGCCGCTGAACTTCTCGAGATTGGCGGCGATGCGGTTGGCGGTGTCGGTCGCCTGGCGGATGTTGGCCAGCGATTTCTTGAGGTCGTCGCGGATGTCCGGATCGCCAACGACCTGGTTGAGTGATTCGATCATCTGCCCGGCTTTGCGGACGGTTTCATCCAGATCCTCAACCAGGCCGGATTGCCTCAGATGCTGAGCCGTCAGACGCAGCTCCATCGCCAGGTCGGCGAACTCCGGCGGCAACAGGTTCAAGCCGACAAAGGTCGTCGCGATGGCCTGCCCGTCCTGAAGCTGGCCCTGCGGCGCCTCGCCATCCGGAAGCTGCAGGCTGATCGTCCCCGACGCGCCGATCAGCCCCGACGAGCGGATGTACGCCCGGACGTTGCCCGGCAGCGGGGGATCGGTATCGACATATCCCTCGATCAGGACCGACTGGTTGTCGGCTGAGCGGCGAATCGTGCCCACCCGGCCGACCGTCACGCCGCGAAAGGTGATGGGTGAGCCGTCGCTGAGCCCTTCGGCCTTGCTTGCCACGAACTCCACACGCGCCTGCTTGTGCTTGAAAAGCCGAACCGGCGCGTCGCCGAACTGCACGATCATCCACGCCAGCACGACGAGGCCCAGCACCACGACCAGGCCGACAAGCAGGTTTTTTCGATATGAAGACATTCGATTTCCGGGACGGACGTTTGTACGATCAAACCGTCTTTGTAATTCCACGTCACCTGTGTTGCAAGCCGGGGATCTGAGATGCGGATCTGGCAACCGACATCATGGGCTGGCCTTCTGGCTGTCATCCTGCTGGCAAGCCCGTTTGCCGCGGCGCAGCAGCGGATCGTCCTGCCGCAGACGATGAAGCGCTACGACACGCCCTATTACATCATGATGACCGATCTGGGCGAGGACGCCGCCCGCGAAGCCGCCATCCGCATGACCCGCATGGCGGAGGAGTATTACAACCGCACCAGGGGCTTTTCCGGCAGGATTGACCGAAAGCTGCCGTTTTTCCTGTTCAGCCGGATGGAGGACTACATCCTGGCTGGCGGCGTGCCGGGCAGTGCGGGTGTCTTCATGGGCGACCGGATCAACGGCTTTCGCCTGATGGCGGTGACCAACGTCGATACGGAAGCCTCGGAGACGTGGCACACCGTTCAGCACGAGGGGTTTCATCAGTTCGCCCACGCGATGATCGGCCCCAACCTGCCGATCTGGGTCAACGAAGGGCTGGCGGAGTATTTCGGCGAAGGCATTTTCACCGGCGATGGGTTTGTGACGGGCGTGATTCCACCGTGGCGGCTGAAACGGCTCAAGGCGGGGATGGAGGCGCAGAGGTTCATCCCCGTCCGCACGATGATGCTGATCACCCATGAGCAATGGAATCAGCAGTTGAACCTGGCCAACTACGACCAGGCATGGGCGATGGTGCATTTCCTGGCCCATGCCGAGGACGGCAAGTACCAGCAGCCGTTCGTGCAGTTCATGCGTGGCGTCAGCCAGGGGATGGACTGGCGCGCGGCATGGATGGGGACCTTCGGCGATCCGGAAGGCTTCGAGCAGAAGTGGCGAGCGTATTGGCTGGCCATGGACGAGAATCCGACCGAGCATCTGTACATGCGGGCGACAGCCGAGCGGCTGGCGAGCTTTCTGGCGCGGGCGACGATGTCGGGCCAGACGTTTGAGAGCTGGGATGCATTTGCGCAGGCGGCTCGGTCCGGGCAGTTGCAGATGCCGCCGCAGGACTGGCTGCCGCCGTCGCTGCTGAGTGAAGCCCTCGATCGCGCCGGCAGGAGCGGCGAATGGTCGCTGGAGACATCAGGCGCCCAGCCGGCGGTTGTCGTCGTCATGCCCGATCAGACCCGCCTGACCGCGACCTGGGAGATCAAGCGAAACCGCGTCGACCGGACGCGCGTGGAGACGGACACACTCCGCCGCGCCATGGCAGAAGCCCGCCAGATGGCTGCCAACGGCAACGCCGCCGCCGCCCGCCGGCATCTGCAGGCTGCGATCAAGGACAATCCGAAGTCGGCGGCACTGAACGAGGCGCGGGAGATGTTGAGGGGGTTGAGGTAGGGGGACAAGAGACGAAGAGACGGAGAGACG
>CALEKX010000040.1 GCA_937904525.1 uncultured Phycisphaerales bacterium | reverse complement strand
TTTAGCGGCGGTGCGCAGCACCGTGCGGCAGCGCCGTGACATCGCTTGCCATTTCTCCTTGTCTCCTCTTCTCCCCGTCTCCTACTCTGTCCTGTGAGTCACACTCCGGGAACTAGCACCAACCGCAACCGGCCGTTCGAGTCTTCCACGCGATACGTGTTGATCGGCGTTTCCGCCGGGCCGGCGCGGACTTCGCCGGTGCGACAGTCGAACTGCGAACCGTGCCACGGGCACTGCACTTTCCCGCACATGACGACCCCGCCAGCCAGCGTCCCGCCCCGATGCGTGCAGCGATCGTCAAACGCAGCGTATCCATCCTCCAGCCGCGCCAGGACGATCCGCCGGCTGCCGAGGTGCACCAGTTTCATCTGGTCCACCTGGAGCTGATCGGATGGGCCGAGATCGACGACGTCATCGGTGGGCTCGTCGATCCATTGCTCGTTCCATTTGCCGGCGTTGGCGTAGCGATGATCGACGCCGATCTGGTTGCGATACGCCAGCGTGCCGCCCAACCACCCGCCCATCGACATCAAACCCGCGGCGATCACCTCCAGCAGGACGACGGTCCAACTCGGCTGATGCAGATCGCCGGATCGGATCATCCATCCCAGGGCGAACAGGATGACGGCTGAGATGTTCACCAGCATGTGGTAGGTTGCGCGCTTCCTGGCGGAACTGTTCGGCGGCACCGTGTAGAGGTAATCCACCAGCCCAGGCACAGCCGCCACCAGCGCCGTGACAATCCCCGCCAGCGCCAGCCACCCCCCGACAAACCACCAGTCCCCCGATTCGCGGATCGCACCCACAAGATCCGTGACCAGCGCGCCGGTGAGGAACGCGATCGGAAAGGGGATCAGCATGGGATGAATCGGATGGCTCTTGAGACGTGCGGCGCTTCGCATGGCTGGACCTCCGGGGGTGAGGTGATACTGGAGGTTGTACCAGCCGGGGCGGTGTCAGGGGGATGGGGAATCTTGGCAGCGGGCAGCGGGGGGCAAGGTGAGGGGGTGACAGCGATCAGTCAGCAGTCAGCGGTCGGCAGTCCGCTGCCGTCGGCAGTTGATGTCGTGCGTCGAGTTGCGGCGAGTGACAAGTGACCAATGACAAGTGACAAACCACCAAATCCAAAATCCGCAATCCAGAATCCAAAATTCCTAGCCCCATCCCCCAAACGTCACCCCTACGCGCGCCAGAAGGCGCAGCGGGTTGTCGTGGTAGATCTTCTGCAGCACCTCATCCGGCAGCGCCAAGCCGCGCAGAGTCGGCTGCTGGTCTTCCGGCAGGTCGGGATCCAGGATTGGCGTCGGGCCGATGTAGGCCGTCTCCCATAGCTTGCGATGGCACCAGAACCGCGATGCCAGGAAATCGAACCCGCGGGTGTCGCCGGTGACCTGATCCGTGCCGAAGACGATGCGATCCTGGTTGCGGATGAAGAACTCCCTCGCCGCATCGCGTCGGGCTGAGATCTCCCGCACCATCCAGCGTGTCGCCGAGCAGTCCAGCATCAGATCGGGGAACCGATCCAGCAGATCCTGAAGCCGCGCCAGGTTCTCCGGATTACCCCCCATGTGCGCGCCCAGCCACGGATGGCCGCGATATTCCTCCAGCAGCCCCTCCCACATCCGGTAGTGCTCCTCGCGCGAGCCGAACTTGTCGCAATCGGCATACTTGCCGCAGTACCAGGTATCCGGATCGCCGATGTGCGTCATGATGATCATGCCGCGATCGGCCACTTCCCGGAACAGCGGCCGGAAGGCTGGATCGTCCAGCCGCTTGCCCATCCGCTGCATCGTCCCAGGCGCCGCATGAAACTTCGCAATCCGCGAGCCGATGTTGTAGAACCCCTCGATCCGCCGAAGCCAGTTGTCGATCCGCCAGGGCGAATCGTCCTGCCACGTCGGGATCGCGATGAAGTGCAGACGATGTCCCCAGCGGCGATGCAGCGTCAGCGCCTCTTCCAGCGGCGTCATCGACACAAAGCAGTCAAATCCGTAGTGATCCGCGCACGCGAAGAACTCGTCGGCATGGCGGGCAGCCAGCAGGTGAACGTGCGCGTCGATCACCAGGCCGTTGACCTTCGGCCGCGGCTGGGGCGCGTGATAGTCAATGCCGGTCCGGTTGTAATCCGGCTTGTCTGTGGGGGCTGGGGTGGGCTCGGACATCGCTTCTCCAGCGTAGCACACGCGGCTGGAAGGTTCTATGCGCGGCAATATCTTTGCGGATGGGCGTTGGACTGGGCTCTGTTGCGCACTATACTTTGCGTCATCGCCAGCGGTCTCGGCATTGTTCGCCGCGGGCGTCTACACATTCGCAAGGGAAAGGAGATCCGTCCATGGCGGATGATCGGATCACAGTCAGCGGGGTGAACTGGCGCGAAGCGTTTGCGTTTACCCACCTGTTTCGCACGTTCCGCGTCGCGGTTCATCCTTCGAAGCTTGTTCTCGGCTTGATGCTGCTGCTGTCGCTGTACGTCGGCGGCCTCGTGCTCGACAAGATCTGGCCGAGCGCCTCGCGCGCCGTGCCGCAGGAGGTCGAGCTCTACGCCCAGTGGAGCAGGGACCGCCAGGGCGACTTCGAATCCCGCCGCCAGGCGGCCCGCCGCACGGTGGAGTCCCGCTACGCCCAGCTCCTGCTCGACTACAAGGTGTTTGACACCCGCGAGAATGCGGACCGGGCTGCCAGGGAGATCAAGCAGCTCGAGGCGCTCAATGACGCCATCCAGAAGAAACTTCAGGAAGACGTCGACGCCATCGACAAGGCGCTCAAGGACGCGACCGAAGCGGCCAAGAGCATCGAGAATGCCGACGAGCGACAGACCGCGATCGAGCGGGCTGAGAAGCAGCACGACCGGGATCTGGCCGGCGCTTACGCCCGTCGCTATGCGGATCACAACACAGCCAATCAGATCAGGAATCAGGGCCTCTTCTGGCACTTCTTCCTCTACCAGGTTGATCAGGTCGAAGGCGTCGTTGAGGGTGTGCTCCAGTGGGACTGGCTGAGCGAAGCCGGTGTCATCAAGCGGATCTGGAATTTCCTGGCCGTCGGCCCGGGTTGGCTGGTGACGCAGCACCCGGTCTTCTTCATCGTCTTCGTGCTGCTGTTCCTGGTGGTGTGGGGCATCTTCGGCGGGGCGATCGCCCGGATCGCCGCTGTGCATGTGGCCCGGCAGGAGAAGCTGTCGATCCGCCAGGCGTTGCGTTTCTCTGTCAGCAAGCTGCTGAGCTTCGTCTTTGCACCGATCATCCCGCTGCTGATCGTCCTTGGGCTGGGCCTGGTGGTGACGGTTTGCTCGATGCTGTCGGTGATCCCGTTTGTCGGTGAGGTGGTGATCGGCCTGCTGTTCTTCCTGGCGCTGGCCGTCGGGTTGATCATGACGCTGGTGACGCTCGGCCTGATCGGCGGGTTCAACCTCATGTACCCGACCATCGCGGTCGAGGGCTCCGACAGCTTCGACGCCATCAGCCGCAGCTTCAGCTACGTGTATGCCCGGCCGTGGAAGATGGCGTTTTACACACTGGTCGCAGTGGTCTATGGAGCGCTGACGTACCTGTTCGTGCGGTTCTTCATCTGGCTGTCGCTGACGCTGACGCATACCTTCGTCGGCTGGGGCTTCTTCCGTCACGCGAACAACGGTGAGAGCCTGTTCCTCACGATGTGGCCCAAGCCGCAGTTCGACAAGCTCACGTACGACATCAACTTCATGGCGCTGGGCGTTGGCGGTGACATCGGCGCCTCGCTGATGTCGTTCTGGGTGTACCTGTTCATCGGGCTGCTGGGCGCGTTCGCGATCAGCTTCTACTTCTCAGCCAACATGATCATTTACTACCTGATGCGCAAGGACGTGGACGCCACCGAGATGGATGACGTCTACGTCGAGCAGATGGATGAGGAGTTTGCCGAAACGCCGGCTTCGGGAGGTGACAACGCTGCGGCGTCGACGGCATCGGCCCCGGCTGCCGAGAGTGACTCGGCTGCCACGCCGCCGAGCACGCCTCCGTCGGACGCCGGCACATCGTCGCCCGCAAGCCAGCCGGCAGGGGAGTCGCCCTCCGCTTCCAGCGAGCCGACGCCGCCGTCCGATGAAGGCGAAAGCAAACCGGACGATGAAAACCGGCCGGCTTGATGTGGCTTGGTATGATGCAAATGAGAAGCCCTCTTCCGGTGGGAAGAGGGCTTTTCGTTTTAGTGGTTGTGATGGGGAAGCTCCAAGACCCAAGAACCAAGTTCCAGGGAAGCTCCAAATTGACAAATAGCAAAGACCAAAAAAGGGCCTTTGCGCTCTTTGGGCTCTTTGTGATCTTTGCGTTTAGCCCATCGAAGTAATCACTTAGCCGCTTCCCGCGCCTCCAGCCAGTAGACGATCTGCTTGGAGAGGATGTCGCATTCGATATTGAACCGCCAGCCGGGCTGGCACCGGCCCAGATGCGTCCGCTGAAGCGTCGTGGGGATCAGGGCGACCTCAAACTCGTTGCCATCGACCAGCGCGATCGTCAGGCTGACGCCATCCACCGCGATCGAGCCCTTGGGGGCCAGATACTTGGCCAGCGGCCGCGGCACGCGGATGCGCAGGCGCACTTCCTCATCTGTCGCGACCTGGCGAACCAGTTCGCCCGTTCCGTCGACGTGCCCCTGCACGAAATGTCCGTCAAACCGGTCGCCGACGCGCAGTGCCCGTTCAAGGTGAACCTCGTCACCGGCGCCCAGCGCCCCGAGATTGGTCTTGTCGAGCGTCTCGCGGATGACGTCGAAGCACACTTCGCCGGGTTTGAGATCGGCGACGGTGAGGCAGGCTCCGTTGACGGCGATCGACTCACCCGGTTTGATGTCGTCCCAGTCGCAGGTCACGGTCAAACGCCTGAACATCGGCCCGTCGGTCACACCGATGACGCGGCCCGTCTTTTCGATGATGCCGGTGAACATGCCATCAGCTTACGGTTTGATCAGCCGATTGCACAGCCCTGGGGGCATGGCGTGTAGAATCGCACCCATGAAAAGGACTCTGGACGGGATGGTGGTGCTGATCACAGGCGCCAGCGCCGGGATTGGGCGCGAACTGGCCAGGCAACTGGCGGGGCGCGGGGCCAGGCTGGTGCTGGGGGCGCGGCGACTTGAGCGGCTGGAGGCGCTCAATGCCGAGCTGGGCGGCTCGCATCTGCCGGTGCGGTGTGACGTGTCGATTCCCGAGGATTGCCGGGCGATCGTCGAAGCGGCGATCAGCCGATTCGGGCGAATCGACACGCTCGTGTGCAACGCCGGCTACGGCCTTGCGCGGCGCGTGGCTGAGGCGACACCCCAGCAGACGCGCGAGCTGTTTGCCACCAATGTCTTCGGCACGACGGATCTGGTGCACTACGCCATCCCGCATATGCAGCGGCAGGAACTGCGTGACGGCTGGCGGGGGCAGGTGATGATCGTCTCGTCGGCTGCGGCGCGGCGGGGGTTGCCGCTGTTTGGAGCTTACTCCGCCACAAAGGCGGCTCAACTGATTTTGGCGGAGTCGCTGCGCGTTGAGCTGCAATCCCAGCGGATCGCCGTCAGCAGCGTCCATCCGATCACCACGGAGACGGACTTTTTCACCGCAGCCGTCCGCCCGGGTGGCGAGCGGCTGGAGACGACCTTCCGTCGCGCCGGCCGCCAGCCGGTGGAGAAAGTCGCCACTGCCATGCGCCGGGCCATCGAGCGGCCGAAGCGCGAAGTCTGGCCGTTCTGGCCCGTTCGGTTCGCCCTCGTCCTCAATGCCCTCTTCCCCGCAGCCGGCGACTGGATCATGTCACGCATGCTGCGCGAGATGACCGATACGCCGCGCGCGTGAGCCGTTGCAGCACCGTCGGGGTGCAGTGGTGGATGGCAATCCGCAATCCGAAATCCGCAATTTCCACCCCCAATCCAAAATTCCGAAATCCCCAATCGACCCGCAGGGCGCTATGATCCAGTTGGAGACGGACACCAGATCGGAGACATCGTGAGCATTGCCGAACACAAGTACACCAACCGCCTGGCCCACGAGAGCAGCCCGTATCTGCTGCAGCATCAGCACAATCCGGTGGACTGGTATCCCTGGGGCCCGGAGGCGTTGGAGCGCGCTCGGCGCGAAGACAAGCCGATTTTCCTCTCCGTCGGCTACAGCACCTGTTACTGGTGCCACGTGATGGAGCGGCAGTGCTTCGAGAATGAAGCCGTCGCCCGCGAGATGAACGAACGGTTCATCAACATCAAGGTCGATCGTGAGGAACGGCCGGATATCGATCAGCTCTACATGATGGCTGTGCAGGTGCTGACGCATCACGGCGGCTGGCCGATGAGCGTCTGGCTGACGCCGGATCTGCGGCCGTTCTACGCGGGGACGTACTTCCCGCCGGAGGATGTCCACGGCCGGCCGGGATTCGTGACCGTCCTGCGGGCGCTGGATGACTACTACCGCAATCGCCGCGACGAAGTCGAACGGGCCGCCAGTGAGCTGCATCAGATTCTCCGCCAACTTGCGACACCGATGCGGGCGAGCGTGCCTGTGCAGGTGGACGATGAGCTGATCCGGCAACTGGTTCAGCGGTCGGTGATGGACTTCGACCCCGCCTGGGGCGGGTTTGGCGGGGCGCCCAAGTTTCCCCGGCAAACGCTGCTGGAGCTGCTGCTGACGCACAACCAGATCGAGCCGGATGATGAGCGCTCCCGCAAGATCGCGCGCACGCTCGATGCGATGGCGATGGGCGGCATCCGCGATCAGCTCGGCGGGGCGTTTCACCGCTACTCGACAGACGCCCGCTGGCTGGTGCCGCACTTTGAGATCATGCTGTACGACAATGCGCTGCTGGCGTGGATCTACACCGAGCAGTACCGCCAGACGGAGGATCGCGCCTATGCGCAGGTCGCGCGCGAGATGATGGACTTCGTGCTGGCGGAGATGACCTCGCCGGAGGGCGCGTTTTACACAGCCATTGATGCTGAGGTCGAGGCACGCGAGGGAGGCTCATACCTCTGGACGGCTGAGCAGATCGAGCAGGTGCTCGGGCCGGAGGATGCGCGGATCTTCAACCACGTTTACGGCGTTGATCTTGGGCCGAACTTCGCCGATCCGCATGGCGAATCGGACGAGCCGCACGCCAACGTACTCTACCAGCCGCGGCCGATCGCGCGATCGGCTCAGAATCTCGGCATCGACGAGCAGGAGCTGGTCGAACGTCTGCGCGAGATGCGCCGCAAGCTCAAAGCCGCGCGCGATCAGCGTCCTCAGCCGATGACGGATACGAAGATCCTCACGGCGTGGAATGCGCTGATGATCCGCGCGCTGGCGCACGGCGGGAAATGCCTGGGCGAAAAGCGGTACATCGCGGCGGCTGAGCGGGCGGCGCGGTGGCTGCTGCGGCATCACATGGACGATGACGCCAACCTGTACCGCACCAGCCGCGACGGTCAGGTGCGGCATCGCGCGTTTCTGGAGGATTACGCGTATCTCTGCCAGGCGCTGTTGGCGCTGGACGAAGCCGGCGGCGATCACAGCTTCCGCGAGACGGCTCGGTCGATGGCGACGGTGATGATCGGCCGATTCGCTGACGAGCGGGAGGGTGGGTTCTACTTCACGGACGACTATGCCAACGACATCCTCGTCCGCCAGAAGCTGGCCTCCGACAGCCCGCTGCCCAGTGCCAATGCGGTCGCGGCACGCGTGCTGATCGAGATCGGGCAGATGGAACTGGCGCAGCGGACCATCGCCGCTTTTGCCGCGCAAATGGCGCAGCAGCCGGAGGGGATGAGCGCGATGGTGCAGGCGGCACTCTACTATCTCCAGCAGGGTGGTGCATTTACGGTCGAACCGGCGTCAGCGGAGCCAGCCACTCGGCCGCTGCCGCCCGAGCAGGCGGCCCTGGGCGTGGTGGAGATGAACGCCGCCTGGGCCAGCCCGCAGGAGCTGCGCGTCCGCGTGGAAATCCAGCCGGGATATCACCTCAACGCCCACGAACCAGCCGAAGGAATGATTCCCACGGAGTTGCAGGTGTATGGCGTGGAGGCCGACGAAATCGCCGCCATCGAATATCCGCCAGGCGTAACGCGGAAGCTGGCCTTTGCGGAGGAGGAACTGCGGCTGTACGAGGGGACCGCGACGCTGGTCGTCCGTTTCAGCCGCGACCAGCGGCGCGAATCGCCGCTGCGACTGGCATTGTGCTATCAGGCCTGCAGCGAAGATGCCTGTCTGCCGGCTGTGACAAGGCAGATCGAGGTCAGCACGCCTTGATCTACTGGGAAGCGCAAAGACCCCAAAAATCACAAAGAACACAAGGACAGACAGAAGAGTGGCACCTGC
>CALEKX010000039.1 GCA_937904525.1 uncultured Phycisphaerales bacterium | reverse complement strand
TCGCCGGGGGAGATATTGTCGTTGACAGGAGAGTGCCTTTCATGGATAGGGCACGTGGCAATGTGCCCTGGTATGGGCTTGCGCATACATTCAGAGAACGGTCCATGTCGGGCACACTGCCGTGTGCCCCTACAGATGCGCTGTACAGACCGGCTTTGTGCGGCCGCAGGGGGATACAAGATGTGCGATGTCCTCAATGTCCGGATCAGGGCAACCGGACGATGATCCTGCTCGCAGGAAATCTGTTACGCGTGTTGGAGACACTCCAGCAGGGCACTCCCAGTTCGCTGACCTAGCCGGGCTGAGCCGACGGTCGCGAATAGTGGCGTGCTCCAAAAATGTTCCACGTGGAACATTGTCCTAACTCCTGAGTGGCGGCGGCCACAACGGCTAGCCGTCAGCGACGCCGGAGCCGATGCGCAATGTTCCACGTGGAACATTGAGCCGATTGCCTTGCCGAATTCACCGGGTGAGGGGTAAACCTCGATAGATGCACGTGCGGGACCAACGTTATGCATGATCGGCGTAAGTCCTTTCGCGAAGGTCATCCTGAGCGAAGCGAAGGATCTCGGCGTTCGGACGGTTGAGATCCTTCGCTACGCTCAGGATGACGATTTCGGGCGACTATCGCCTATGTTGATGCATAGTGTTGGGGACGCCCGTGCCACGGGTGCCGGGGGGGCGCGGGGCTGGCGGGGTGGGGTGAGCCGGTTCTCTGCGGGCTCTGTGTCTCTGTGGTGAACAAGCCATCTGCGCGCATGAAGAGACCTTGCGGTTTTGGCCGCAAGGTCTCTTTTTTCTCCCCTTCTGTCGGGGGCGTTACGCCAGCAGATCGAAGCGGTCGAGGTTCATCACCTTGGTCCAGGCCTTCACGAAGTCATCGATGAACTTCCGCTCGGCGTCGGCACAGGCGTAGACCTCGGACAGGGCGCGGAGCTGCGAGTTGGCGCCGAAGACCAGGTCGACGCGCGTGGCGGTCCACTTCACATCGCCGGTCTTGCGGTCGCGGCCTTCGAACAGCTCAGCCTCGGGCGAGGTCGGCTTCCACTCGGTCCGCATGTCCAGCAGGTTGACGAAGAAATCGTTGCTCAATGTGCCGGGGCGATGCGTGAAGACGCCATGCTTCGAGCGGTCGGCATTGGTGTCGAGCACGCGCAGGCCGCCGATCAGCGCCGTCATCTCCGGCGCGGTCAGCGTCAGGAGCTGGGCGCGGTCGATCAGCAGATGCTCAGCCGGGACGGCGAACCGCTGCTTGAGGTAGTTGCGGAAGCCGTCGGCTTTGGGCTCGAGGTAGGAGAACGACTGGACGTCGGTCTGCTCCTGCGAGGCATCGGTTCGGCCGGGCGTGAACGGCACGGTGATGGTGTGTCCGGCGTTCTTCGCAGCCTGCTCGATGGCTGCGCATCCGCCCAGGACGATCATGTCGGCCAGGCTGATGCGCTTGTTGCCGGGCTGTTTGGCGTTGAACTCGCCGCGGATGCGATCGAGCGTGCCGAGGACATCGCCCAGCTCATTGGGACGGTTGACCTCCCAATCCTTCTGCGGAGCCAGGCGGATGCGGGCGCCGTTGGCGCCGCCGCGCTTGTCGGATCCGCGGAACGTCGATGCCGACGCCCAGGCGGTGAAGACAAGCTGCGAGATCGTCAGCCCCGAGGCGAGGATCTGCTTCTTCAGCTCAGCCACATCGGCTTCGTTGACCAGCTCATGGTCGACCGGCGGCAGCGGATCCTGCCAGATCAGATCCTCAGCCGGCACCTCCGGCCCGAGGTAGCGCGACTTGGGGCCCATGTCGCGATGCGTCAGCTTGAACCACGCGCGAGCGAAGGCGTCGTGGAACTCCTGCGGGTTCTCCAGGTACCGGCGCGAGATCTTCTCGTAGATCGGATCGTAGCGCAGCGCCAGGTCGGTGGTCAGCATCGTGGGCAGCCAGCGCTTTGTGCGATCGTGGGCGTCGGGGATGATGGCTTCGGCATCCTTGGCGACCCACTGATGTGCGCCAGCCGGGCTCTTGACCAGTTCCCATTCGTACTTGAACAGGTTCTCGAGGAAGTTACTGCTCCACTTCGTGGGAGTCTTCGTCCAGGTGACCTCCAGGCCGCTCGTGATGGTGTGCGGGCCCTTGCCCGTGCCGAAGGAGTTGGACCAGCCGAGGCCCTGGTTCTCCAGCGGAGCGGCTTCGGGCTCCGGGCCGACATGCGTTGCCGGCGCGGCGCCGTGCGTCTTGCCGAACGTGTGGCCGCCGGCGATGAGGGCGACGGTTTCCTCGTCGGTCATGCCCATGCGGCTGAACGTGATGCGGATGTCATGGGCAGCGCGGATGGGGTCGGGATTGCCGTCGGGACCCTCGGGGTTTACGTAGATGAGGCCCATCTGAACGGCTGCGAGCGGATTCTCGAGGCGTTCGGAGTGGATCTTGCCGTCGGCGTCGTCATCGGTTGGGAGGACGGCATGATCGGCATCAACGCCCGGCGAGCCGACGGCATAGCGCTCGTCGCCGCCGAGCCACTTGGTCTCGCGGCCCCAGTAGACATCATTGTCCGGCTCCCAGACATCCTCGCGTCCGCCGCCAAAGCCGAAGGTCTTCACGCCCATCGTCTCCAGCGCGACGTTGCCGGCGAGGATCATCAGATCGGCCCAGGAGATCTTGCGGCCGTACTTCTGCTTAATGGGCCACAGCAGCCGGCGGGCCTTGTCGAGGTTGGCGTTGTCCGGCCAACTGTTCAGCGGCGCGAAGCGCTGCTGGCCGCGACCGCCGCCGCCACGCCCGTCGCCGACGCGATACGTGCCGGCGCTGTGCCAGGCCATGCGGATGAACAGCGGGCCGTAGTGGCCGAAGTCCGCCGGCCACCAGTCCTGCGAATCGGTCATCAGCGCAGCCAAATCCTTCTTGAGGGCGGCGTAGTCAAGACTTTTGAATTCTTTGCGATAGTCGAAATCCTCGCCCATCGGATTGGACTTGGACGAGTGCTGATGCAGCAGGTCAAGGCGAAGCGAATTGGGCCACCAGTCGCGGTTGGTGGTGCCGGTCAGCGGGTTCTTGTGGAATGGACACTTGGCTTCGGTGGACACAGGAGCCTCCTTTCGTCGGACACGGATCGTCTCGGGAATCTATGGTCTATGCAGTTTGGGAAGCGGCGGCCGGGTCGGGCGGGCGGGCCGCCTGGCAGTCGGGGCACGTGCCCCAGAAGATGACCTCCGCTTCATCGATGTCGTAGCCGGCGCTGTCGGAGGGCGTGAGGCAGGGGGCCTGTCCGACGGCGCAGTCGACGTCGACGGTCTTGCCGCAGATGCGGCAGATCAAGTGGTGATGGTTGTCGCAGACGCGATCCTCGTAGAGCGCGGGCGATCCAGCCGGCTGGATGCGGCGGATGATGCTCTTGTCGACCAGCAGGCCGAGGGCGTCATAGACAGCCTGGCGCGAGATCGAGCCGATGTGCTGCCGGACGCGTTCGGCGACCTCGTCGGCTGTGCAGTGCGGATGCTCCGCAACAGCCCGCAACACGGCCAGCCGCTGGGCGGTCACGTGCACGCCATGCCGGCGTAAGGTTGTGGCTGGATCGCTCACCATGCGAGGGGCATTATGGGCGAGTTCTGGACTGTGTCAAGATCCGGGATCAGTCCAGATTGTCGCAGGGGATCGGAGCGACTGTGTGCTTCCTGTTTCCGTATGCGGCGGGGCAACGGGTCGACTTCAGCCGGGCCCTTGATTCCGCCGTCACAGCAGGTGGACTCGGTGTTCGAAGTCAGCGATGACGTGCAGCGGAAGCGGGACGCTGTACGTCCAACTTGATCCTTGGAGCTTGAAGCTTCTTTGGAACTTGGTGGTTGGAACTTGGAGCTTCGCCCGCTCGGGACACGCTTGCCACATGAAAAACCGAGCCGCGCCCGAATGACGGGCACGGCTCGGTGGGTTGTGGACGTTGGCGTTGCGCTACTCGGCTGCTGCCTCTGCCGGCGCCGCGGCTTCGATGGCGCGCTTGGCGGCGGTGAGGCCCTTGCTCTCGAGGACCGCCTGGCGGATCTCGGTGGACAGATCCGGGTTCTCGACGAGGAAGTTCTTGGCGTTCTCGCGGCCTTGGCCGAGACGCGTGCCCTTGTAGGTGTACCAGGCGCCGCTCTTCTCGACGATGTTGGCCAGCACCGCCAGGTCGAGCAGGTCGCCCTCGTAGCTGATGCCGCGGTCGAACATGATGTCGAACTCGGCATCGCGGAACGGCGGGGCGATCTTGTTCTTCACGACGCGGGCGCGCGTGCGGTTGCCGACGGCGACTTCGCCTTCCTTGATCGAGCCGGTGCGACGCACGTCGATGCGGACCGACGAGTAGAACTTCAGCGCCCTGCCGCCGGGCGTGGTCTCGGGGTTGCCGAACATCACGCCGATCTTCTCGCGGATCTGGTTGATGAAGATGACGGTCGCGCGGCTCTTGCTGATGGCGCCGGTCAGTTTGCGCAGGGCCTGGCTCATCAGCCGGGCCTGCAGGCCGACGTGCGAGTCACCCATCTCGCCTTCGATTTCGGCTCGCGGGATGAGGGCGGCGACCGAGTCGACGACGATTACATCGACCGCGTTCGAGCGGACGAGCAGCTCGCAGATTTCCAGCGCCTGCTCGCCGGTGTCGGGCTGGCTGACCAGCAGGTCATCGAGCTGAACACCCAGGCGCTTGGCCCAGGAGGGATCGAGGGCGTGCTCGGCGTCGATGAACGCAGCCACACCGCCATTGCGTTGGGCGTTGGCGATGATGTGCAGCGTGAGCGTCGTCTTACCGCTGGATTCCGGGCCGAAGACTTCGACGATGCGTCCTCGCGGCACGCCGACACCGCCGAGGGCGATATCCAGCGACAGCGAACCTGTGGGAATGCCCTCGATCTGCGGAGGATTGGCGGCATCGAGGCGCATAACCGCGCCCTTGCCGAACTGCTTTTCGATCTGCTGCACAGCCCGAGACAGGGCGGAGCTGCGGGCGGGATCGAGGGATGGGGATTCCGTGCGCGCGGACTTCGTGTCCGCAACAGTGGCCTTGGCCATGGTGGGCTCCTTTTTCCGCCGGGTATCTTGGTCAGCCGGCGACAGTGCGGCGTTTGGTTTGGCGAGTGCGTCCGATGCCTCGCCGGCTGAACTCGACGGTAGCCGCAGATGACCGCCCCTGTTCAGCTTTTGTTCACGGAGTATATCGTCGAATCCCCCCAAGATGCAACAATAAGTTTGGTAAGTTTTTGGATTTTCTATAAACCTAACAGGATGGGGTGGTTAGCGGGGTGTTGAACCGCACAGACACGGAGGTGTGCGTAGCCGGAGATGGGCATGGTTCGAGCTCCACAGGTCGGGGCGCAGCGCGAAGGCGCAAGCGACGTGCGGAAGCAAACTGACGATGCCCGAATGCGTTATGCACCCATCACTGATCACGCACTCAATTGCCCTTCATCCCGCTCCTCGCCTCTGCGGTGGATCAGCTTCAGGCCAACCCGAACTCCTCGGGTTGGTCGACGATGCGGAGGCAGACCGTGGGGCCAGTGATGGCGTCAAGGGCGTCGAGCTGGCGCAGGGCGCTCTGCATGGCGCCTTCGCGGGCCAGGTGCGTGGTGATGACGACGGGGACGGACTGTCCCTCGTTGTTTTCCCGTTGGAGGATGGCGCTCAGGCTGATGCCCTGATCGCCGAGGATGCGCGTGACCTTCGCCATGACGCCCGGCTGATCGAGGGCGGTGAGGCGCAGGTAGTAGCGGGATCGCAGCTCGGAGAACGGTTGGATCTGTGCCCGCGGCGTGGTGTCGGGGAAGATGCGGAGCTGGTTGAAGGCTGTCTTGTACGTCCCCAACGCGACCGCCAGCAGGTCGGCGACGACAGCCGAGGCGGTCGGCAACCGGCCGGCGCCGCGGCCGTAGTAGAGGCTATGCCCCAGGGCATGGCCGTAGACGCTGATCGCGTTGAAGCTGCCGCTGACTTCCGCGAGCACGTCGTCCTTGTGGACGAGCGTGGGATGCACGCGCAGCGACAGGCGGTCGTCGCCGCTCCGCTGGGCGATGGCCAGAAGCTTGACGACATATCCCAGGTCGCTGGCGAAGCTGATGTCAGCCGGCTGGAGCGAATCGATCCCTTCGACGTAGACGTCCTCCTCGCTGACGCGGACGTTGAACGCCAGCGACGCGAGGATGGCCAGTTTCTGGGCTGCATCGCGGCCCGAGACGTCGAGGGTGGGATCAGCTTCGGCATAGCCCAGCCGCTGGGCTTCGGCGAGGGCCTGCTGGTATGTCCATCCCTGCCGCGTGAGACGCGTGAGGATGACGTTGCAGGTGCCGTTGACGATGCCGACCAGAGCATCGATGCGGTTGGCCAGCAAGCCGCTGGCGATGGCCTGGATGATCGGGATGCCGCCGCCGCAGGAGGCCTCGAAGGCGATGCAGGTGTCGTGCTTGCGCGCCAGGGCGAACAACTCGGGGGCCTTGAGGGCCAGCAGGCTCTTGTTGGCTGTGATGACCGGTTTGCCGAGGCGCAGGGCCTGCTGGATCAGCTCATCGGCGACGGTTGTGCCGCCGATCAGTTCGATCACGACATCGACCTTCGGATCGGAGATCGCGGCTTGGGCGTCGGTCGTGTAGGGGAGATCGCTCAGGCCGTCGCGGACCTTGGCGGTGTCGCGGACGACGACATGGCGGATGTCGAACGTCAGGCCGGTCCGCTGGCGCAGCATTTGTTGCTGTTCCCGGAGGATGCTTACCACACCGCCGCCGACCACGCCGCAGCCGAGCAGCGCAACTCCAATCGATCGTTCCGCCATAGCCATCAGTCCCATGAAAAACCGAAGCACCAGACTGTACGGCACACCGGGGCGGCGAGCAAGGCGGCTGGGGGATCCGGGCATCTGGGGAATCCGCCTGCCGGTCTCCTGAAAAGGACCAGTGGCTTACGGGTAGGCGAGCCAGCATGCTGGCGACAGGCCCCGGCGTCTATGTGATCTGCGAGGGTTTTGCTTGCCAATGATTTGCTGAGTGGGCACGATCCTGACATGCGATGGGTTTTCCCCGACGACAACGACAAGGAAGAAGCAGCCGCGCGGCAGGCGGTCATCAGCCGGATTGACGCGTGGTGGGAGCATTTTGTCCGCCGCATTGACGACCTCAATGCGTTCCTTCGTGGCGCCAGCGAAGTCGACCCGGGCGACTGGATGGCTGAAAAACTGCACGCGATCGATCCGCGCCTGCTGTTGGCAATCAGGATGAATATGACCAAGCCGGGGTATCGGCTGGTGATCATGCCGGACGCGGAGATGCAGCTTCGGCCGTTGGTCGATGAGATGCTGCGGCGGGCGCCGGCGGTGGAAGGTTGGGAGTTTGATGCCCATCGCCTGCCAGACGATATGGAGATGGCTGAAGCCACCGTCGCGGTGCGCACGGGCGGGTCGCTGGTGGGGGCGGAATTCTCAGCCGCGATCGGGGAGGGAAATCGGGTCGATCTGCGTGTGTTCAGCCCGGACTGCGCCAGCCGGAACGATCGGGAGGCGTGGCACACCGCCTTCCTGGGGGTACAAACGCTGCTGGGCGATGCGGTGATGGAAGCGTGGATCGGCCAGCTCGACGTGGCGCCGCTGACGGCGCGGAAACGGAAGGGATCGACGTTGCCGCTTTCGCAGGTTGCCGAACGTGTGCAGTCGCTGATCGAGGGGATTCGCCGGCAGTTGCCGGATCTGTCGACCGTCGACCCGGAGACGGGCCCCGATGGCAACGTCACCATGCTTGAGGTAACGCCCGAAACCACGGATGCGGATGAGGAGGACCCAGCCGAGCAGATGGACCTGTTGCTGGCATCGACGAGCTGGATGGCGTTGTGGGAGTCGACGCATGGCGGCGGGCTGTTTGCATCGGAACGGTTCAGCCGCAACGGCGATCGGTTCTGCTACCTCAAGCTGGAGTGGGTGCGGGAGATTGAACTTCAGGACGTCGTCGACTGGCGGGCGAGCATCGAAGATGCGCTGCAGACGGCGCTGGGCGCGGCCAA
The DNA here is from genome assembly GCA_937904525.1 of uncultured Phycisphaerales bacterium. Lineage (GTDB taxonomy): Bacteria > Planctomycetota > Phycisphaerae > Tepidisphaerales > Tepidisphaeraceae > CALEKX01. The sequence continues at coordinate 41,481 of CALEKX010000039.1, read as the reverse complement.
CTGCGGCCTGCTGCTGGGCGGCGGGTTGGGCGGGCGATATGTGTACATCGAGCTGGCTTTGCGGGATGTCCAGCGGGCGATCCCGATCATCCGGCAGGTCGCCGAGTGGAAGCAGGTGCCGATGCGGAGCTGGCTGCTGTTTCACGATGCGCAGTGGCGAAACGAGTGGGTGGGCCTTGTGCCCGGGGCGCCGACGCCGCCAGGAATTCCGTTCTGAGTCCAGCCGTCTCCATTAGCGACTTGCCGGTTGCCAATGGCGCTGCGCGCTGGTGCGGTGGCGGCGTTGTCTCAATTCCGGCGTTCCGGTCAGCCGTGGGGAGCGGTGTATGATCGCGATGGGGCTGCCGACCAGCCCGGCGAACTGTCTGGAAGGAGAACCAGCCTTGCAGGGACTGGCACCATCGTATCACGAGGGGATCCTGGAGCATCTGCGATTCATGTTCGCGGTCGGGATCGAGTGTTCCTATCCGCTGATCGAGGGGAACTATCGCGTCGACCAAATGCGAGATACCGGCCATTACGAGCTGTGGAAGACGGATCTGAAGCTGGTGCGCGAGCTGGGGTTGCGGTATCTGCGGTATGGGCCGCCGCTATACAGCGTGTTTCGCGGGCCGGGGGACTATGACTGGGAGTTCATGGACCGCGTGATGGAGGAGATGCGGCGCCTGGGGATCATTCCGATCATCGATCTGCTGCATTTCGGGTTGCCGGACTGGCTGGGGGATTTTCAGAATCCCCGGTGGCCGGAGTATTTCGCGGAGTACGCGCGGGCGTTCGCCCAGCGGTATCCATGGGTGCGGTATTACACGCCGGTAAACGAGATCTACGTCACGGCGCAGTTCTCGGCTGCGTTCGGTTGGTGGAACGAGCGGCTGATGAGCGATGTGGCGTTTGTCACGAACATCAAGCACTGCGTGAAGGCGTCGATCCTGGCGATGCGGCAGATTCTGGAGGTGCGAGCGGATGCGATCTTCATCTTCAGCGAGTCGACCGAGTATGTGCATCCCGGCTCGCCGGCGATGGTGGAACAGGCGCATTTCCTGAACCAGCGGCGGTTTCTGTCGCTGGATCTGCTGTTTGGGCATGATGTGACGGCGACGATGTACCAGTACCTGCTGGCGGGTGGGATGACGCCGGAGGAGTATGCCTGGTTTGGCCAGCAGCGGGATCTGCGGTCCCACTGCATCATGGGGACGGATTACTACATCACCAACGAGCATGTGATGCGCCCCGACGGCCAGGCGATCGGAGCCGGGGAGATCTACGGGTATTACGTGATCACGCGGCAGTATTTCGACCGCTACCGCATGCCGGTGATGCACACCGAGACCAACCGCACGAGCAAATATGCGACGGAGTGGCTGTGGAAGGAATGGATGAACCTGCTTCGTCTGCGCGATGACGGCGTGCCGATCATCGGGTTCACATGGTTCGGCCTGGTGGACATGAAGGACTGGGACACCGCTCTCACCAAGCCCCGGGGGATGGTGAACACCGTCGGCTTGTACACCCTCCAGCGGACGCCGCGCCCGGTCGCGCATGAGTACCGCCGCCTCGTTGAGGAATATTCACACCTGCCGATTGCCAGCAACAAGCTGGCGATCCTCGCCCACTGATGCGGGCTATCGGCGGACTCCGCCGTAAGACCTGACGGCGTTACGCCGTGCACACACGTCGATTCACCGCGACGAGGGGACACGCCCACAGTCAGACTGTCACATCCAAGCGAGCGCGGCCATTGCATTTGCAATTTCGCATTGAGCGGAATCGTGGGATTCTTCACAAGCGAAACCCGCCATACCGTATCGGAAAGGTGGTCAATGCCTCAGCACGCCCGCGCAGCGGGCTGCGCGGGTACGACATTTGCTCAAACCCTCATGTCCACTACATCAGACCCAATTTAACGTTCAGGGTGAGGCAGAAATGAATTTCGAATCAGAGAAGAAAGGTCAGGCTTACGACGGCTCGATCCGCTCAGGCGGGCTGATGCAATCGAAAGGTCCTGACGAGCCTTGGGGTAAGCAGCCACCGCGATCGACGCCGGGCATCAGCCAGGACGTCTGGAAACGTTACACCGAAAGCCGCCTCCGCAGCTTCGGTGCACGCTGATACGCCCGCGCTGTGGTCGCGCGTCAGCCGGAACACCGCTTCCGGCGGCTGAGCAACAACTGATTCCGTCAGCGAGATCTGCCGCACGCCTCGGTCCTTTGACGAACTCGAGAGGATGACACTATGCGCACGCAGTCGGCCCAACTGGTCCCAGCCGTCAGTCCGGATCGTCCTGTCGCCGGCAATGGCGACCCCAGCCGTGCCGAAGCGCCGCTGCAGGAGCATTCCATCCTGCAGCGGCCTTTCGTATGGGGAGCCGGCGTCGAGTGCTCCTTCCTCCCGCATCTGGACATCGACGAGTACAAGTGGACGCAACATGACCGCCTTTGGAAGGAAGACTTCCGCCGAGCTGTCGAAGAGACGGGTATCACCACCTACCGGTACTGCTTTCCATGGCATGTGCTCGAGCCCCGGCGGGGGCAGTTCGACTGGCAGTATGCCGACGAGCGCATGGAGTACTTCGACAAGCTCGGCATCGAGCTGTACCTGGACGTGATGCACTTCGGCACGCCCCTGTGGCTGAAGCAGGCTGTCGGCGATGTCGAGTTCCCTGAGGCATTGGAAGACTTCACGCAGGCGCTGGTCGAGCGGTATCGAGGATCGATCCACACCTGGTGTCCCTGCAATGAGCCGCTGGTAGCGGCGCTGTTCTCCGGGGATTTCGGCTTCTGGCCGCCGCACTCGCGTAAGTGGCGCGGCTACATGCCCGTCCTGTCGCGCATCGCGCAGGCCGTCAGCCGGTCGATTCGCGCGATCCGTCATGCCGATCCGCAGGCAACCGTTCTCTACGTCGACACAGCCGAGCATTACAAGACCCGCTTCGAGGAGCTCGAACCGGAAGTGAAACGCCGCAACCTGCGCCGCTTCGTGCTGTTTGATCTGGTGATGGGGCGGGTCGACCATCGCCATCCGATGTATGACTGGCTGACCAGCTATGGTTTCAACGAGCTGGATATCGAATGGCTGCGCAACAACCCGCAGGTGCCGGACATCATCGGGCTGGACTACTACCCGCACGGCGACTGGCAGCTTGATCTGGTGAACGGCAGCATCCGCCAGAAGCGTGCCGACGCGCCCGCGGGCCTGTATCGCGTAGCCGAGCAGTACTACAACCGCTACGGCATCCCGATGATGCTGACCGAGACGAGCGTCGACGGTCAGCCGATGGCGCGTCAGATCTGGCTGGACCAGATGATCGAATCGTGCGCCCGCCTGCGCGCCGAGGGGATCCCGATGCTCGGGCTGATCTGGTGGCCGCTGATCGACTCGATCGACTGGGACGGCGCGCTGACGCACCGCGTCGGCAAGATCCACGAAGTCGGGTTGTACAACCTGACGCGCCTCAAGGATGGCCGGCTGATCCGCCAGCTCACGCCGCTGGCACGCGAGTTTGCCGAAGCGCTGCGCCAGGGCGACAAGCGCGTCGGCAAGCTGGAGTTCGTGGCTGAGCCGGTGGAGACTGTCGACGAGCAGCTTCCGCCGCTGTCGACCACGATCCCCGAGCTCATCCCCGCCTCCAATGGCCATTCCAATGGCCACGCCAACGGAAACGGAAATGGAAACGGCAATGGCAATGGCGCCGCGACAGCCGTCGAACAGCGCATCGCCGCTGCGGCGCGCGATCCAGCCCCGGGTCTCGGCGCCGAGCCGGCAGCCGCCCGCCAGCCGCAGATGGACTCATCCGCCGATGTCGCGATCAGCGTTGGCGATGACAAGTCCACCGACCGCTACGGCATCGTCGTCTTCAGCCATCTCCGCTGGGGATTCGTGTGGCAGCGGCCGCAGCAGTTCCTGTCGCGCTTCGCGCGCAAGCATGAGATCCTCTTCGTCGAGGAGCCCATGTTCACGTTGCCCGAAGGGCAGGAGCCGCGGCTCGAGACGCATCGCGTCATGCCCAACATCACCGTTGCGGCGCTACACGCCCCGCCAAGCTGGAACCGCAATCCGAAGCTGCCGGAAAAGCTCCGCGAAGCCACACGCCAGGCCATCGACCAGATGAACGAGCACGGGGCGTTCGACAAGCCGCTGCTATGGTACTACTCGCCGATGGACTCCGCCTGGTCGCTGGGGTGGTTCGAGAACCGCGGCATCGTCTATGACTGCATGGATGAGCTGTCGCAATTCACCGGCGCGCCGCCGGCGCTGATCGAGAACGAGCAGCGGCTGATGCGCGTGGCCGACGTCGTGTTCACCGGCGGCTACGAGCTGGGCGGCAAGAAGAAGCAGCAGCACGACAACGTGCACATCTTCGGCTGCGGCGTCGAGTTTGCGCATTTCGCGCAGGCGCAGAACCGTCACGCCCCGATTCCCCCCGATATCGACTTCGTCGCCCGGCCGATCCTTGGTTGGTTCGGCGTCATCGACGAGCGCGTCGACTACGCCATGATCGGCGAGATGGCCCGCAAGCGGCCGGACTGGTCGTTCTGCATGGTCGGGCCGGTGGTGAAGGTCGATCCATCGCATCTGCCGCACTGCCCGAACCTGTTCTGGCTGGGCAGCCGCGACTATCAGCAGTTGCCCGATTACTGCCGCGCGTTCGACATCTGCATGATGCCGTTCGCGATGAACAAGAGCACGGAATACATCAATCCCACCAAGGGCCTGGAATACATGGCCACGGGCCGGCCGATCGTCAGCACGCCCGTGCGCGATGTCGTGCGGCAGTGGAGCGACATCTGCTACATCGCCTCCTCAGCCGACGAGTTCATCGCGGCTGTGGATGAGGCCCTCAACAACCCCGATCGCACGCGCATCGAAAAGGGCCTGGCCCTGGCGAAAGAAAACAGTTGGGAGCGAACCGTCCAGAAGATGCAGGAGCTGATCCGCGATGCGATCGGCAGGCCCGATCGGCGCTCAGCCAAAAAGATCGAGCCCATGACCACGGCGGAGCTGGAGTACACCTACATCTCCACGCCGGGGTCATAGGAATGGCAGGGATCACCGTGCCACAAACATCAATCGCGACACGGACAGGAGCAGTACCATGGAAGAGAAAATCGTCATCATCGGCGCGGGGCCTACCGGCCTTGGCGCTGCGTACCGCCTGAAGGAACTGGGGTATCGCAACTTCCAGCTTTACGAGCGGAATCCGTACATCGGCGGCCTGGCTGCGAGTTTCAAGGACTCGGCTGGGTTCACGTGGGATATCGGCGGCCACGTGATGTTCAGCCATTACGAGTATTACGACAAGTGTTTCCAGGATCTGATGGGGGATGAATACCAGTCGAACAACCGCGAATGCTGGCTGAGGATGTTCGACCGGTGGGTTCCGTATCCGTTCCAGAACAACATCCGCTATCTGCCGAAGGAAGTCTGTTACGAATGTCTGATCGGCCTGATCGAGGCGCAGACAAAGCGCGATCATCGATCCGCCCGCAACTTCCGCGAGTTCATCGATGCGGTCTTTGGTGACGGGATCGCCAGGTACTTCATGCTGCCGTACAACTTCAAGGTCTGGGCGCATCCGCCGGAGATGATGAACAAGGAGTGGATCGGCGAGCGCGTGGCCGTGCTGGACATCAATCGTGCAATCCGCAATGTCGTGCTGGAGATGGACGACTTCGGCTGGGGGCCGAATAACCAGTTCAAGTTCCCGCTGTACGGGGGTACGGGTGAGTTCTATCGCCGCTTCGGCCCGAAGCTGGAAGGGCACATCAACCTGAACAAGACGGTCGATTTCATCAATATCGCCCGCAAGCAGGTACATTTCCAGGATGGCGAGGTGGTGAGCTATGACCGGCTGATCACCGCCATGCCGCTGGACAAGCTGTGCAACGACGTGATCAACGGCGAGATGCCGCGGGAGATCAAGAAGGCGGCAGCCGGGCTGAAGCACTCGGGCGGTTACATGGTAGGCGTCGGCATCAAACAGCCGTGCCCGAGCACCAAGAGCTGGATGTACTTCCCCGAGGACAACTGCCCGTTCTACCGCGTGACGTACCTGAGCAACTACTCGCCCTACATGACGCCCGACAACCGCACGCACTACAGCCTGTTGTGCGAGACGAGCTACTCGGAGTTCAAGCACGTCGACGGCAAGACGATCGTGGATGACACGATTCGCGGCCTGATCAATGCCGGCTTGATCAGCGAGAAGGACCAGGATGACATCGTCAGCACCTGGTGCTATCACGCTGAGTACAGCTATCCGACGCCGACGGTCGAGCGGGATGAGATTCTGGCGAAGGTGATTCCGTTCCTCGAGAAGCACGGGATCTACTCGCGCGGGCGGTTCGGCATGTGGAAATACGAGGTCAGCAACACCGACCACACGCTGATGCAGGGTGTGGAGTGCGTGAATCGGCTGCTCCTGGGTGAGCCGGAGGAGACGATCGGGATCAAGTACGAGTCGACCGATGACGGTCGCAACGCCGCGCGGCATGAGCGCAGCGTGGTGGCAGGCTCGGGCGATCCGAAGAAGGCGGCTGAGCGGGCCGCGCTTGCGGCGGCGGGAGCCGGGCGGGCCAGTGCAGTCGCGAAGACAGATCCCGATGCGTCCGGGGCGCCGCACAAGGGATCTGCCGCGCGCCAGGTCGGCGACAAGGTGGAGGTCGACATCTCGGAAGAGGAGCTGGGCATCACCCAGCCGCGCGGCTGACGCGGGCCGGCGCGCATTGATATTTGACGCTTCCCCAGCAGGCGGTCACCGTCACCCCGACGGTGGCCGCCGGCTTATTCCAGCATTGTTCGGAAAGCGGCGCAGTTTGGCGCAATAACGCACCTGCTGTGTCCGCTGCGGCGAATAGTCGCGGATAACGCACGAACGAGGTTGAGTATGATCTGGACGCGTTGGATGCTTTGATTGGCCATCCCGAAAGGTGAGGTATGGACACACTGCTGGCTGCCCGGTGGCAGATGACAATCTCGCTGATGTTTCACATGGTCTTCGCAGCCATCGGCATCGGCTTGCCATTGCTGATGGTGATTGTGGAGTGGCGCTACCTGCGGACGCGACAGGAGCACTACCTGGAGCTGGCGAAGAAGTGGGCCAAGGCCACGGGGCTGCTGTTCGCCGTGGGGGCCGTATCGGGAACGGCGCTGAGCTTCGAGCTGGGGCTGCTGTGGCCGCAGTACATGGAGCTGATGGGGGCCGTGGTGGGGCACATCTTCGGCCTGGAGGGGTTTGCCTTCTTCGTCGAAGCCATCTTCATCGGCATCTACCTGTATGCGTGGGGACGGATCAGCCCGTGGGCGCACTGGCTTGCGGGTGTGATGATCGCCATCGCCGGGGCGACGTCGGGCGTGCTGGTCGTGGGCGTGAACGCATGGATGCAGATCCCGGTCGGATTTGTGCTGGACGATGCCGGTCGCGTGCTGGTGTCGGATCCGATGGCGATCTACAAGCGCTACGGTTGGTTCATGATGGCGCTGCACTCGACGCTGTCGTGCTATGTGGCGGTGGCGTTTGCGGTGGCGGGCGTTTACGCATGGGGTTGGCTGAAGGGGCATCGCGACAAGTACCACATGTCGGCGATCCGCGTGTCGCTGGCGGTCGGTGGGATCGCGGCAATCGCCCAGCCGATCAGCGGCGACCTGCTGGCCAAGTTCGTCTATCGCACTCAGCCGGCGAAGTTCGCCGCCATGGAAGGGCAATACGAAACCGAAGCGTACGCGCCGTTGCGCATCGGCGGCTGGCCGGATGACCAGAACGAGCGGACGCGCTTTGCCATCGAGATTCCCGGAGCGCTGAGCATCCTCGCGGCGCATGATCCATCGACGGTGATTACCGGATTGAAGGATATTCCGCCGGAGAACCGCCCGCCGGTGCACCTGACGCATGCGGCGTTCCAGATCATGGTGATCCTGGGCGTGATCCTGATGGTCGTGTCGATCGTCTTCTGGCTGATCTATCGCAAGCGCGGCGAAGGTGTCATGGCATTGAAGTGGATGGCGCCGGTGCTGGTGGCGTGTGGGCCGCTGGGGTTCATCGCACTGGAGGCTGGGTGGATTGTGACGGAAGTCGGCCGCCAGCCGTGGGTTATCCAGCCGAATCCGGCGACCGGCTATCCCGGCATGCGGACGGCGGACGCGGTGACATCGGCTGCCGGCGTGGCGGAACTGTTCTACCTGTTCACGGTGCTCTATGTGGTGCTCGGCGGGACGGTGATCCTGATCCTGTACAGTCTGCGACGGCAGCGCCAGCAGCGGCGCCCGATCCTCGCGCCACAGGAAGTACCGGCCCACTGACGACATTGGACCTGCAAGTGACAAGTAACCAGTAACAAATAACCAGTAGCAACCACCATGACAGACCTGACCTGGATCTACATAGCCGCCGCACTGGCGCTGGTTGGACTGATGGCCTATGCCGTGCTCGGCGGCGCTGACTTCGGCGGAGGCATCTGGGACCTGTTCGCGACCGGCCCGCGCAAGCGGCAGCAGCGCGACGCCATCGCCCGCGCGATGGGGCCGGTGTGGGAGGCCAACCACGTTTGGCTGATCTTCGTGGTGGTCGTGCTGTTCACGACGTTCCCGTACGGGTACGCGCGGCTGGGGATTGCGCTGTTCATCCCGTTTCACCTGGCGCTGATCGGGATCATGCTGCGCGGGGCGTCGTTTGTGTTCCGCGGGTTCGGACGGCGGGCGGACGGGACACTGGTTGAGGCGCGCAACGAGCCCGGGCAGCCGGCGGGCGATCCAGCGGCGCTGTGGGGCGTGGTGTTCGGCGTGGCATCGGTGATCTCGCCGATCCTGCTGGGCGCGGTGTTTGGCGTGCTGACCGCCGGCGAGGTGCGGTTCGACGAGAATCGGGAGGTGCATCTGGACAGCGCGATCCCGTGGCTGGGGATCTATCCGATCGCGTGCGGCTTGCTGGCGCTTGCGACGTGCTCGTATCTGGCAGCCGTGTACCTGTGTGCCGAGACGCAGGGCGAGCTGCGGGAGGATTTCCGCAAGCGGGCGATCATCGGCGGGACAAGCACGGCGGCACTGGCGTTTGTGGTGCTGGTGCTGGCGTGGATCAAGGCGCCGGCGTTCTTCCAGTCGCTGCTGAAGGTGTGGCCGGTGCTGGCGGGCGGGCTGGTGCTGTTTGCCCTGTCGGCATGGGCGGTGTTCGGACGGCGGTACATGCTGGCGCGGTATTTCGCAGCCGGGGAGATCGTGGTGCTGCTGCTGGGATGGGGGCTGGCGCAGCAGCCGTACCTGGTCTATCCGGATCTGACATTTGAGTCGGCGGCTGGGCCGATCACGACAATCCGCTTCCTGGTGCTGAGCGTGCCGGTAGGGGCGATCGTGCTGGTGCCGTCGCTGTGGTGCCTGTTCAAGGTCTTCAAGTCGGCTCCCGAGCGACAGCAGGGATCGGCTTCGGCGTAGAGACCTGCCGCCGCTGGCCATCCGACCATACAAACAACGACGCCCGCGGATGGGGCGATCCGCGGGCACGTGAGGCCTCCTCCGAAGCCATGTCACGATTTCATCTTGTCTGAAGCGGGCAGCCGAAGGCTCGTGTTTCGGTGACGTCGGGCGACTCGCCACGAAGCGCCCGCTCGATCGCGAGCTGAACATAGCTGGGCTGTTGTGCCGCTTCTGGTGTCCCGTCGTCAAATGCGCCTGCGTACCGCAGGATGCCGTAGTTGCCAATGACGTAGAACGTCGGCGTCACGGTAACGCCAAAGTCCGCAGCCGCTTTGCCGTCGGCGTCGATCAGGGTCGGGAACTTCTGATCGAGCGTGCGGCGGAGCACGCGCAACTCACGCAGATGCTGCTGTTCGCCGGCATTCGGTCGGCTGGAGACAGCCAGGAAACGCACCTGGGGCTCATCTTCGTAACGCTCAACGAGCTGGTTGATCCGGTCGCTGTAGGCATTGGAGGTCGAGCAGCGGGGATCGGTGAACATGAGCACCACGATGCCGCCTCGCAGATCAGCCAGACGGATGGTGTTGCCGTCCGTGTCCTTCAGCTCGAAGCTGGGCGCGGGCATGTTGATCTGGGCGGTCGGCATCGAGGGAGCGATCCGGACACTGCGTGCCAGCAGAACGCTCAGAAAAGACACCGCCATCCCGACGGCGATGACAACGCCGCCCAAAGCAATCGACTTGCGAACCATCCGGTATAGCCCTCGTTTGCCCCGGAACCCGCTCGAACCCAACTTGCCCGAACAAAAGCCGTCTCAAAGTTTTACTTGGCTCTGTGGGGACTATACCCCACGTTCAGCAGCGGGCAAGAAAAATCGGCAGAATCTGCGCGATCCGGGGTATCGGACTCCTGAAAATAGACCTGTCGCTGTGTCGGAAACCCTAGGCGGGGGGCGGAAACCCCAGGCTCAGACCGCCCAGCCGTCTTGCGGGCGGGCGTCGACGGGGTACCGTAAGGCCATGCGAATCGTGCGATTTGAACATGACGGCAGGGTATACCACGGGCAGATGATCGACGAGCGGTCGGCTTACCGGATCGAGGGGGATCTGTTCGGCCAGATGCGCGTGACCGACCAGAAGCTGGCGATCGACCGGCTGCTGGCCCCGGTGGTGCCGGTCGACATCCTGTGCATCGGCCTGAACTACAAGGAACACGCCACTGAGACGGGGGCGACTGTCCCAGCCAATCCGATGGTTTTCATGAAGCCGTCGACCGCGCTCAATAACCCCGGCGACCCGATCTACATCCCGCGTCGTAGCGAGCAGATCGACTACGAGGCTGAGTTGGCCGTCATCATCGGCAAGACGGGCAAGTACATCCCGCGCGATCGGGCGATGGAGTACGTGTTCGGCTACACGTGTGCCAATGATGTTTCGGCGCGCGACTGGCAGCGGAACCGCGACCTGGGCGGCGGTCAATTCACGCGCGGCAAGGGGTTTGACGGCTTCTGCCCGCTCGGGCCGTGGATCGTGACGCGCGACGAGCTGCCTGATCCCGGTAATCTCCGCATCCGCACCCTGCTCAATGGCCAGGTGATGCAGGACAACACGACAGCCGACATGATCTTCGACGTGCCGGCGCTGATCGAAAGCCTCAGCAGCACGATGACGCTGCGGGCTGGGTCGATCATCCTCACCGGCACGCCGCAGGGCGTGGGTTTCGCGCGCACACCGCCGGTGTTCATGCGGGATGGGGATCACGTCGCGATCGAGATCGAGAAGATCGGTCGGCTCGAGAATCCCGTGCGGCGGGAGGGATGATGCGTCAGCGACGAAGCGATGCCGCGAACGGAGCGACGAAGGGTAAAACATCGAGCGACACCAGGTCGCCACGCGCATAAAATACAGGAATGACCCAATCGCCCGGCCAACGGGATGCAGGTTTGCCGCCGTGGGTGGCGCTGGTGGCGATCATCCTCTGCATCGCAGCCGGGGTGTGGGTCGTCTGGTTGTTCCTCGGACATGACGCGCCGGTTGTCGGCGAGCGGGTGGAGGTGCGTGGCGGCGCCTCACAGGCGGATCGCGCCAGGTTTCTCCAGCTTGTGGCTGAGCGGCGCCTCGATGAGGCGCGGTCCCTGCTGGCGGAGAAGAAGGAGCTGGCACATCATCGCGACACGCCAGGCGGCGCGACGCTGCTTCATCAGATGGCCTGGGCGGGCGATCTGGACGTCATCACGATGCTCCTCGACGCCGGAGCTGATATTGAGGCGACGGACGAGGTGTTTCAGGGAACGCCGCTGAGCTGGGCCATCGTGGCTGGGCAGGACCAGGCCGTTGAGCTGCTGCTGTCGCGCAAGGCGGCGGTGCATCCGGCGATGGGGGATTTGATCGTCGGCGGCCTGTCGGGTGATTTCACCTTCGCGCAGGGGACGCCGGAAGGATATCGCCGCATCGCGCAGATGCTCCGCGCTCAGGGGATCGAGCCGGCGCGGATGATGGAGGTTGGGTTTCTGACCAGCCTGTGGGCGGAGGAAGGCGTTGACCCTGCGTCGGCTGAGGGTGTGCGCCAGATCGAGGGAGATCGAGCGGCGCAGGCCGCGATGCCGGTGGATCTGTATGCCTTCTGCCCCGCGACGTGGATGGAAGAGGGATTGCAGCTCACCGACCAGCGGCATCGCACGGGTGTGATGACGGGGGAAGTCTATCAGCCGCCGATCCGCATCACCGTCGAAGCCAGGACGGACTCGACCAACATCCGCCTCTACTATGCCCGCGGAATGGTGGTGCTGGGGTGGGAGGTCAATCCGCAGCAGTTGTTCTACCAGGAGCCGACGACCGCAGCGCCTGTCGTGCTGGACGACCGCGGCGAGATCGAACCCGGCACATGGCACACTATTGTCTGGACGATCACAGCGACGGATTCCATTCTCGAAGTCGACGGTGAACGCCGGCTGACGCGTGCCGGCGAGTACGGCGACGTGCGCGGGCGGGTGGCCGTCGGCCCGGCATGGGGATCGACCGTGACGGTAAGGCGGTTGGAGGTGGAGAGGAGTGGTGATTGATTAGTGATTAGTGATTAGTGCGTAGCTGCGCGGGGGAAGGTGCGCGCGGCGCGAAGGCGCAAGCCATCTTCCAAGCAACAGCCGCGCGCTGTTACGTCTTAATCAATAATCACTACTCATTCACCACTCACCACTCGTCACGCTTCACTTCGAGAAGAACTTCTTGATCGCGTGAACCGTGGCTTGGCGCTGGACGGTGGCGATGGCTTCGAGGTTGGGGATCTCCTTGGGGCAGACCTCGACGCAGTTGCCAGCCTTGCCGCAGTCGGCAACGCCGCCTTCGCCCATGAGGACCTCGAGGCGCTCTTCCTTGAGGGCCGCGCCGATGGGATGCTCGTTGAACAGCAGCGTCTGGTTGATCACCGCGGCGCCGACAAACTTGTTGGTCGGCGTGTACTGCGGGCAGGCTTCCAGGCAGCAGCCGCAGGAGATGCAGCGGCTGAGCGGGTAGCGCTTCTCCTGCAGCTCCTGGGAGATCGCCGGGCCGGGGCCCAGGTCATACGTGCCGTCGATCGGCACCCACGCCTTGACGCGCTTGAGGTCATTGAACAGCCGCTGGCGGTCGACGAACAGGTCGCGGACCAGCGGGAACTTGCTCATCGGCTCGAGCGTGATCGGCTGTTCGAGCTTGTCGACCAGAGCCGAGCAGGACTGGCGCACCTTGCCGTTGATGACCATCGTGCAGGCGCCGCAGACTTCTTCCAAGCAGCCGGCATCCCAGACGGGCGGCGTGGTCTGCTTGCCGTCGGTGGTGATCGGGTTGGCTGCGATGTACTGCAGGCAGGAGATGATGTTCATGTTCGGCCGGTAGGGCACGGCGAACTCTTCCCAGCGGGAGGGCTTGTCCGGACCATCCTGGCGGCGAATACGGATGATGATCTGCTTTTCAGATTTGTTCGGGGCAATCATTGTCTATCTCCTGCGGCACGAAGGCCCTTGTGAATGCAGATGTTAAGACAGGCTGCAAGGTCATACAAGTCAGATGAGGCAGGGTTGGGGGGATAACGCATGTTTTGGGGTTTTGTGTTTGGTGTTTTGTTGTTTTGGGTGAAGATGGGGCGGGCTGCGATCGACCAGGGCCAGGGATGGGGAGAGGGAGGGTAGGATTTGAGATGCCGATCTGAGATCCCAAGTCTCAGATTATGGATTCCGGAGCGAAGACGTCCTCGCTTCCGGCCCCCGCCTGCGGATCGAGGCATTTATGCGCCGATGTCTCACTCCCGCACCGGCCCGGCGATCATCTGATGGATGGACCTGGGCGCGGTGACGATCAGCGAGCCGCGGAAGAAGGTGATGTTGGACTTGCCGCCGTTCTCGCGCCAGGCGTCTGCCGGCGTGAGCTTCTTGATCATCTCGACCAGCTCGGCGCCGCGGGCTTCGAGGTCGTCGTCCTCGTCATCGTCCCTGTCATCCCGGCCGAACAGGCCGCCGTTGTCGTCGCCCAGGCCGCCGAATCCGCCGACCCCGCTGCGCGTCCCGCTGGAGCCGCGCGATCCACTGCGGTTGCCGCCGGACAGAATGCGCGTATCGGGCCGATCAACTGCCTGCGGCTGGATGACCAGATCATGCACGGGGTAGACGCGCGTGATCAGTTCAGAGTCAGCCTGCTCCTTCGTGGTGACGATCAGGATATTGCCGGAGATGTAGTAGGTGAGCTGGTCGCCCTTGCCGGTCTCCTGCAGCATCAGCCGCAGCAGGCGCGGCACGCGCACCCAGCGGAGATTGAGGTTGATCGGCTGATCCGGCTGAACGTCCACCGCCGCCAGCGCGCCCCAGTCGACGTGCAGGTTCGTGCCGAGCGTCTGGGCGACCCACTCAAACGAGTCGCGCAGCGACGCGTTTTCGAAGCGGACCTCGGAAATCTTGGCCCACAGCGCCTGCTGAGGGGTGAGCTGAGCTTCGCCGGCATGAAACTGCTGAGCCGTTGTGGCGCCAGCCGCGAGGGCCAGTGCGAGGATGGGGGCGATGAGGCGCATGGCTGGCTCCGGCCATCGATCATGCCCGCGGGCGGTAAGAGTCAGGTCCGGTCGGACGTCTCAGCCGGCTCGCTGCGGGGCTGATCCAGCTTCCTGGGGGGCTCGATGTCGAACGCTTCCTGTTCGATCTCGCGCATGCCGCGTTTGAACTCGACGATGGTCCGGCCAAGGCTGCGTCCGACCTCCGGCAGGCGACGGCCGAAAAACAGCAATCCGATGCCGGCGATCAGCATCATCTCGAACGGGCCGGGCCAGGAGATAAACGCGATGGGGTCGAACATGGGCAACCTCTTCTTGCTGTATCGAACGTTGGACGTTCAGCACTTATTGTATGCCAAATCCAAAGGTGCGAAAACCGCCGTCACCCCGGAAACAGCCAAACGTGGCGAAATGTCGCAGGTTCTGGGGTTATCGGGTCCAGGCGACGGGCGTTCCGAGGGGCAATTGATCGCCGGCAGTGGCGGCAGGATAATCCCCGCGCCGTCCCTGCGGCATGGCAGGGCGGCGACGCCCGAGCCGATTCCGGCCGGCGCCCCGTGTCCATGCCCGTTGAGGATTCCCCCTTGAGCCCAGCCGTAACGACCGTTCTGCTGCTGATTTGCAGCAACATCTTCATGACGTTTGCCTGGTACGCCCACCTGAAGGAGCTCAACAATAAGCACTGGATCATCGCGGCGCTATTGAGCTGGGGTGTGGCGCTGTTTGAATACCTGCTGCAGGTCCCCGCCAACCGCATCGGCTATACCGTGCTGTCGGTCGGCCAGCTCAAGATCATGCAGGAGGTCATCACGCTGGCCGTCTTCGTACCGTTCTCAGTGCTCTACATGAAAGAGCCGCTGAAGCTCGACTACCTGTGGGCGGGGCTCTGCCTGGTCGGGGCTGTCTTCTTCATGTTCCGGAGCAAGTTCGCGTGAGCTGTGTCGATCTCCAAGCCGCTGTCGCGACGATCCCCCCGGGGGATTGGGCCGTCGGCGTCAGCGGCGGAGCCGACAGCGTGGCGCTGCTGCGCCTCGCCCACGAACGCCAGGATCTGCGGCTGACCGTCGTTCACCTCGATCACGAGACGCGCAGCGGCGAAAGCGCTGCCGATGCCGCCTTCGTCGCGGAGCTGGCAGATCGCCTGGGACTGCCAGCCGTCATCGCGCGCCGATCCGACATTGAACCGCGCCTCGCCAACCCGCCGCGCAATCGATCGGCGCTTTTTCGCGCCTGCCGAATGCACCTGTTCAGACAGGTCGTGCAGGGGCGAAAGCTCGCCGGCGTGCTGTTGGCTCATCATGCCGACGACCAGGCCGAGACGATCATGCTCCGCCTGCTGCGCGGTTCCGGCCCGATGGGACTGGGGGGGATGCGGGCGGTCAGCAGCGTCAGCGGCGTGTGCATCCGCCGGCCGCTGCTGCGGGTGGATCGCGCGTCGCTGCGGGCGTATCTGTCGGAGATCGGGCAGGACTGGCGCGAGGATGCGAGCAACCAGTCGCCTGCCTACGCGCGCAATCGCGTGCGGCGAATGCTGGCGGATCATCCGGCGTTACGCGATCGGTTGATCGAGATGGCGACAGCGATGCAGGGATTGCGGCGCTGGCTGAGCAGCTTGTCGCCTGTGCTGCCGGAGGAGTTCGATATCGCGGCGGTGCGGGGGTTGCCGTCGATGGTGGTGGAGCATTCGCTGCGGCGATGGCTGGGGGAGATCGGCGTACCGCCGTCGGCTATCGGACCGGCTGTCGTCGCGCGCGTCCGCGAGATGATCGAGGATGCCGCCGCGCCGCCGCGGATGCATCTGCCGGGGAAGATCGAGATCTACCGCAGGCGGGGGCGGATCGGGCGGTCGCACGGATAGCTCAGCGCACAGACGCCCAGACGCTGAGGGGTTTGGTCGCCGAGAGATTGGTGGGACTGTGGATGGGCGCTCTCGCCCATGCAACCTTGTTGTACTTGTCTCCGCACGGGCGGGGGCCAACATTATGCATCAACATAGGCGATAGTCGCCCGAAATCGTCATCCTGAGCGTAGCGGAGGATCTCAACCGTCCGAACGCCGAGATCCGTCGCTCCGCTCAGGATGACCTTCTCGAAAGGACTTACGCAGATCATGCATAGTGTTGGAGGGCGCCGGTGCCACGGTTTCCGTTCCGGGTCTCTGCAGTTCGCTCTATTTGCCAATCACGCGGAGGATGGCCGTTTGCAGCGACGGATGTGCTGAGAGCAGAGCCAGTGCCGGGTGAGCCAGGGACGGCCTGGAGAGGATCTTCGCAGCCGCGCGGCAGGCGATCGCTCGTCTTCGCCACAGGTGACCGAAGGGCGCGATGAGCTGGTCGCAGGAAAGGCGGCGGTCCGCAGATCGAGCCGATTCGATTGCATCGGCTGCGAGGAGCGCGCTTCGCATCGCCAGGCCCATGCCTTCACCACCGATGGGTTCGATGGCGGCGGCTGCGTTGCCGATGGGGATGACGCCGTCAGCCGTGGCGCATCTCCCAACACCGAAGCGCGGCAGTGGCGAAGCCAGCCATCGTGTGAGGCGTGTCGCCCCCTCCAGCCGTCGCCGCAGGCTGCGATTCTGCCGCATCATGCCAGCCAGCAGATCATCCAGATTCGCGCCCAGCCGGCGGACCCGTTCAGCCGGCACGCTCATCGCCAGATTCCACGCACCCTCCTCCACCGGATTGAGCCCCACATAGTGCCCATCGAGCGCAAACAGCTCGACCGCATCGCGCGGGCCGTCGACATCGACGAAGTGCGCGCTGATGCCGAGATCTCCCGTCGGCGGCGGGCGATCGTCGCGAAACGCCCCTTTGCCGTCCGCCAGCAGGATGACGTCGGCTGACAGGGTTTCGATGCGATTGGTGCGCAGGTCGCGGACGGTCGCAGCCGTCGGGTGATGGGCCAATCGCTCGCATCGTGCTGGCTGGCGGATCTCGGCGCCTGCCTCGGCTGCGGCGCGCAGGAGCAGATCATCCATCCGCCGACGGCTGATGCCTGCGCAGGCCCGCGGCAGGGGGATCGCGACGGCGTGGCCGTCGGCGTCATGCAGGATGACCCGATCAAGGCGGATCGCGCCCGCCCGATCGAGCGCACCAGCCAGACCAAGCTGGCGGAGCGTTTCAATGCCCGTATGGCTGAGGCACTCCCCGCAGACCTTGTCGCGGGGGAAGGTGTGCTGCTCGACAAGCGTCACGCCCCATCCGTGACGCGCCAGTCGCAGAGCCGCCACGGCGCCCGCCGGCCCGCCGCCGACGATCAGCACACGGCTGACGTGGGCATAGTGGGCCTGCGCCGACAGGGCAGATTGCGGCGTCATGAGACGAGGCATAGCCGCCTCGCTGGTGATAGGGGGCAGGGCTTACGCCTTGGCGGCGGTTTCGGGCTCGGCAGCCCGCTGGCGCAGGGCGTCCATCTTCTCGCGGACTTCCTGAGCGATGCGCGTGTTGGGGAAATCGCGCATGATCTGGTCGCCGAGGTCGACGGCTTCAGCCCAGTTGTGTTCCTGCACGGCTGCGGCGAACTGCAGACGCAGGAGGTTGAGCTTCTCCTTGAAGACCGTGCGGGCGGTTTCCTGCATCGACTCCGCCTCGGTGGGCGTAAGGTACAGGTCAAGCTGCTTGAGGATCTCGATGCTGCCGTCGACGTCCTTGCGGGCGACGGCATCATGCCACGAATCGAGCAGGCGCTGCTTGTGCTGCTCACGCCGCTGTTCGATCTCCTGCGGGAGGTTCTGCACGGACGGGTTGCCCGGGAAGCGCTGCATGAGGAGCTGAGCTTCCTGGAGGGCCTCTGCCCAGCGTTCGGAGCGGCAGCAGCGGTCAATGACGGCCAGGCCTTCGTTGATGGCGCGACGCTCGGCGTCGGCACGGCTTCGGGCGATCTGCTCACGGAAGCGCTCGGCTTCCTGACGATAGCCGAAACTGGCTTCGATCTCGTTGACCAGCGACTCAGCCGCCTCCCAGTCGCCGCGGGCGATTTCCTCGGTGATGGCGCGGCGGAGGGCGTCGCGATCCTTTTCGCGGAAGGCGATGGCCTTGGCGCGATCGCTGAGCAACTGCTGTTCGCTCATCAGGTTAAGGAGAATCGACGTCTGCTGGAGGCGGTCGTCGAGGGTCTCCTGGATCTGGGTGAGGACCTGTTCCTGGGACTTGCGGGCGGCCTGGAGGGTCATGGCCAGGGGCCAGGTCGCCAGGGCGACGATCAGCCCGGCTGTCCCGGCAGCGAGCAATGCCCACTGCTGGCGATCGACAGCCAGCCAGACGCCCACCCCCACCGTCCCCAATGCCACCGCAAAAATCACCGGGTAAATCCAGAGATACGAACGGGCCGGTCGGGGTTGATTTTCCATTGGCCACCTCTCGCGAACAGGACGTGCGGACAGTCGAGCCTGATTCAGCGAGTATAAGTGGTTACGTAAATTTATGTCAATTATCGTTCTGGCCGGTGAGAGGGGGGCGGGCCGACGGTGATGGGCGCTTCGCGCTCGGGGTTGTTGGCGGCTTCCGCCTCGGCGCGGAGGCGGGCTTCCAGGTCGATCAGCCGCTGAGAACGATCGTTGGCCAGCAGCGACAGCACCGCCCATGCGCCGATCACACAGAAGATGCCAACGGTCCAGGCCATGATGCGTTAAACCCTGTCACAAACAATGCGTACGGCGATACAGCGCCGTGGACACCATACCTATCGGCAGGGGCTGGTCGCGGGATTGAGCATGTCCGGGATGGACAATGAGGGCGGTTTGAAAGTTCTTGTTGTGTTCGCCGGGGGCTTCGGTGTAGATGACAGATGGTGGGCAAGTCGGCCGAGCCTGCGAGGTCGCGATGGCTGGGATCTGGATGGACGACTGGGACCGCGCACGCCGCCATCACGAGCAGTGGTGGCGGCGGAAGGGGATGGTCGCTCACATCACGGCGCCGCGCCGCACGCCATGGGAGCCGATCCCGCCGCCCCGGCCAGCCCGGTCGCCGGAGGAACGCTGGCTTGACGTCAGCCGGCGCGTGCATGCCGGCATCTATCACCTCAGCCGCACGGCGTTTGTAGCCGATGCGTTCCCAAATCTCGACATCGACATCGGCCCGGGATCGCTGGGACTCTTCCTCGGCGCGACGCCGCGCTTCTCGATGGAGACGGTCTGGTATGACCCGGTGATCACCGATCCCGAGCGGCACCCCGAGCTTCGCTTCGACCCAGCCAACCGCTGGTTCAAGGTCCATTGCGATCTGCTGGAGGAAGCCATGCGGCAGTGCCGCGGGCGGTATGTCGTCGGCCTGCCGGACCTGATCGAGAACATCGATACGCTCGCGCAGCTTCGCGACCCTCAGACGCTCATGATGGACCTGATCGAGCGGCCGGCATGGGTCCAGCAGCGGATCACGCAGATCAACCGCGCATACTTCGATGCGTTTGACGCACTGGTCGAGCACATCCGCCAGCCGTGGGGCGGTAACGGGTACTGTTCGTTCTACCTCTGGGGGCCTGGGCGGACAGCCAAGGTCCAGTGCGACGCCGGGGCGATGATCTCAACCGAGATGTTCCGGCGGTTTGTTCTGCCGGCGCTGACGGAGCAGTGCCGCTGGCTGGACTATGCGCTGTTCCATCTGGATGGGACGACGGCGCTGCATCACCTGGATGCGCTGCTGGAGATCGAGGCGCTGGATGCCATCGAATGGACGCCGCAAGCCGGGATCGAGCCGGGGGGCGATCCGCGGTGGTATCCGCTGTATCAGCGGATCCTGTCGGCTGGGAAGAGCGTACAGGTGGTCGGCGTCCGGCCGGAGCAGATCCGCCCGCTGCTGGACGCCATCGGCGGGGCGGGCGTGTACTTTATGTGCCGCTGCGGGGATGAGGAGGAGGCGTGGCGTGTGGCGGAGGTGGCTGAGCGATATCGGCCGGTGGAATAAGGAGTTACGGCATTTCGCCGTGGTGGCGCCGGTGCACGGAGATCATTGCTTTTTCGGCTGGCCATGCTGTATATTGGAACTGCATCGTGGACGATGCGTTTTGTCCGGATTGCGCGACTCTATCGGGCGCAATTGGGCTCATTTCTTTTTCGAGGAGGCGATCATGTTGTCTTTGCGTGGGCTGTGGAGGCCTCTGGCCGTCGTTGGTGTTTCCGTGGGGATGGCAGCAGGTGTCGCGGACGCGACCGTGATCATCCACGATACGTTCGACACCGACGTCAGCTATACGCTGGCCGGCTCTACGCCGACGGAAGTGAACCTGCCGGGCGGAACGTGGGTTAAAGGCGCAGGGTATTCCTGGGCCACTCCGAACGTCGACCAGGCCCAGGATTACCTGAACCTGCGCGAGAACCACACCGTCGCCGCGATTCCCCTGGGCGACTACGGTAAGAACGCCCGCTTGAAGATCCAGGCCGATCTGCAGATGACGGGGATGAGCGGCGATATCGAGACAGGCGGCATGCTGTTGGGCTTCTACTCGGCCGTCCCCGCTGAGGACAACAAGACCCCCAAAGAGAACTTCACCGGCCTGCGGATCTTTCGCGACGGCACCATCACGCTGTACCACCGCGGGACGTCACTGGGGGAAGTGACGGGCTCCCCCGTCGGCCAGTCGGTGTGGCACTCGCTGTCGTTCGAGGTGGATACAGCCAACGGCGGCATTTACAACATCAACTGGGATGGCGATACGACGACCTACTCGTTCGCCAGCCTGCCCATCACCAGCGAGGATGTGGCGTACGCGGGTGTTGCGACGGATGGCGGGATCAATGGCAGAGGCTTTGCCGACAATTTCATTGTCAGCATCGTGCCTGAACCGGCTGGCCTTGCTGCCATTGGCTTGGGAATGTGTGCCCTGTGGCGCCGCCGGCGGGTCTAGGTGGTACTTCGCACGTTGATCCGCCTAACTCTCGCGAGGCGGGGGGCGAGGGGCCCTGCGGGCTCACAGGGCTTGCTCGTTGCTCCACGTTAGGGTATTATTCGCCATCGCTGCGGACCCCGGTCGACGACGGGGGTCGGGGCTGGGCGCCATCCCCGTCAACCCGCGGTCGAAAACTTGAATGCCGCAATAGTCCTACGCCCCAGCGAACTTGCGATTTGGCCGATGGTCTCTATAATGCTTGCCTTCCCCCGCACGATGCGGGGACTCTTTGTTGATACGCGCTGAGAGAAACTAAGGAACCCATGCCCACGATCAACCAGCTCATCAAGCGTCCGCGGCGAAGCCTGGCGCCGATCAAGAAGAACAAGGACCTGGAAGCCTGCCCGCAGAAGCGCGGCGTCTGCCTTCAGGTCAAGACGATGACGCCCAAGAAGCCGAACTCGGCATTGCGGAAGATCGCCCGTGTGCGTCTGAGCAACGGCCGCGAAGTGACGGCTTACATCCCCGGCGAAGAGCACAACCTTCAGGAACACTCGATCGTGCTGGTTCGCGGCGGCCGCGTCCGCGACCTGCCCGGTGTGCGCTATCACATCGTCCGCGGTACGCTGGACACGCTGGGCGTCGATGGCCGCAAGCGTGGCCGTTCGAAGTACGGCACCAAGAAGGGCAAGTAACCGGCTATGTGGTGGTTGGCTGAAGAGACAACCCGCCTCAGCGACGTCAAAAGCCATTACGGCAACGTCATCTTTGTCGGGATCTTCTTCATCGCCCTCATCGCGGTCGTGATCTGGTGGTTGAAGCGGAATGCGTGAGTGGCCAGTGGTTCGTTGTGAACGGCTGGTTCGAAACAACTCAGCACAAAAGACAAGACACAATCCAAAGTCCGCAATCCGAAATCCGCAATCTTAACAATGGTCCATCGCCGTCCGGTTTGCAGCAGGCGCGAGAACTGATGGATCGGACGGAGTATTAAACCGGGGCCGCGCCCCGATTTGAGAAAAGGTTATGGCTTACAAGAAGTTCACTGCATCGGAAGAGATCCTGGCGCCTGATCCGCGCTACAACAGCAAGCTCGTCTCCAAGTTCATCAACTGCATCATGTGGGACGGCAAGAAGGCGGTCGCTCAGCGGATCGTCTACGACGCGTTCGACATCATCGCCAAGAAGGTCAAGGACGTGCCCGTCCTCGAGCTGTTCGAGACGGCTGTCAACAACGTCAAGCCGTACGTCGAAGTCCGCTCCAAGCGCGTCGGCGGCGCCAACTACCAGGTGCCGATGCAGGTCAACAAGAAGCGTCAGCAGAGCCTGGCCTTCCGCTGGATCATCAGCGCCTGCCGCGAAGCCGGCGGCCGGCCGATGGCTGATCGCCTGGCGGACGAGCTCATCGCCGCCTACCGCAAGGAAGGCAAGGCCATCAACACCCGCGAGCAGACGCACCGCATGGCCGAAGCCAACAAGGCGTTCGCCCACTTTGCGTGGTAAGTGCCGGATCGCGACGCCGGCAAGGCTTTCTGAAGACAGAACACCGCGAGGGCGACGTCAAGGCGTCGCCCTCACGCGTGCGCATCCGCCATCACCCGCCCACCGGGGCCACCTGATTGATGAGCTGAGCCATGATCGATCTCAAAGACCTTCGCGAGAATCCCGACAAGTACCGCCAGGGCGCCCGCCTCAAGCAGGTGGATGTGGACATCGACGCGGTGTTGGCGCTCGATGCCCGGCGAGCGGCTGCGCAGAAGGAGTTTGAGCAGCTCCGGGCTGAGCAGAATCGCGCCTCAGCCGAGATCGGCAAGATCAAGGACCCCGAAGCCCGCAAGACCGCCATCACGCGGATGGGCGATCTCAAGCAGCAGGTCAAGGCGGCGGAGGATCGGGCCAAGGCCGCTGAAGCCGAGCTGACGCCGCTGCTGCTCCGCATTCCCCAGCCGCCGGACGATGATGTGCCCGTCGGCAAGGATGCATCCGAGAACGTCGTTCTCTACCGCTGGGGCGAACCGCCCAAGTTCAGCTTCAAACCGAAAAGCCATATCGAATTGGGCGAGAAGCTCGGCCTGATCGATTTTGCCCGGGGCGTGAAGCTCGCGGGGACCCGCAGCTATTTCCTGGTCGGCTTGGGAGCCGAGCTGCACAATGCCGTCCTGCGTCTGGCCATGGACATGATGGTCCGCGAGAACGGCTTCACGGCGCTCAATGTGCCGGTACTCGTCCGCGAGCCGGCGATGATCGGCACGGGCTTTTTCCCAGCCGGTCGCGAGCAGACCTACCAGGTCGATCCCGGCCCGGAAGAGAAGTTCCTCACCGGCACGGCTGAGGTGGCGCTAACAGCCTTCCATCAGGACGAAGTCCTCGATGAAGCCGATCTGCCCCGCAAGTACGCCGCCATCAGCACGTGCTTCCGGCGCGAAGCCGGCACCTACGGCAAGGACACCGCCGGTCTGTACCGCGTGCATCAGTTCGACAAATGCGAGCAGGTCGTGATCTGCCGCAACGACGTCGAGGAATCGAAGCAGTGGCACAAGACGATGCTCGGCTACAGCGAGGCGCTGCTCCAGCGGCTGAAGCTGCCGTATCGCGTGATCCAGTGCTGCACGGGGGACATCGGCGTGAAGAACGCCAGCATGATGGACATCGAGACGTGGATGCCCTCGCGCTACGACGGCAAGGACGACGCCACGGGTTACGGCGAGACGCATAGCGCGTCGCGCCTGTATGAGTTCCAGGCCCGCCGGCTGAACCTGCGGTACAAGGGCGCCGACGGCAAGATCCGCTACTGCCACACGCTCAACAACACCGTCGTCGCCAGCCCGCGCATTCTGATCCCGATCCTCGAGAACTACCAGAATGAGGACGGCACAGTCACCATCCCCGAAGTCCTGCGACCCTATCTCGGTGGGCGTGAACGCATCGAGTGATGGGTTTCACCGCAGACGCGGAAGGCGCTGAGGCGTGATTGGAGACCAGGGCGTAGCAGGCGTCCTTTATCGCCTGTGATCCGTGCTGAGATCGCTTACTCGATCTGCGCCACCTGATCGATCAGCTCCCTTGGACAGCCGATGTCGGCGATCGTTACGTCGCCGGTGAACTCACTGGCCTCGGGGGCGGCGAAGCCGACCTTGGTTGCGACGAACGTGACGGTCTGGCGGGCGCGGATGCATGGGCCCAGGGGCTTTCCGGTGTCACAGTCCAGGCCGCTGGGAATGTCGACGGCGAGCACGTCGACTTCCATGCTGTTGACCGCGGCTGCGAGCTGTTCGAACGGCGGGCGGGGGCATTGGGTCAGTCCCGTGCCGAAGATCGCATCGATCACCAGGTCATACGCCTTGCGGTGAAGCCGATCGGCTGCGGCTGCTTCGCAGGGCAGGCCCATCTTTCGGATGATGTTGTAGTTGGTGAGGGCGTCGCCCTTGTAGCCGTCGGGATCGGTTGTCAGGGCGATCTGAACGTCGACGCCGCGGTTGTGCAGGTGTCGTGCAGCCGCCAGGCCGTCGCCGCCGTTGTTGCCGCCGCCGCACAGGATCAGCACCGACCGCCCAGCCCGCTGCTGCAGCATCATCCAGGCCTCCTCGGCTACCGCGCGCGCGGCGTTCTCCATCAGCACGATGCTGGGCATGCCGTACCGCTCGACGGCCAGCCGATCGACTTCCCGAACCTGCTTGCGTGTCAGTCGCACCATAATGTTTGCTCCAGACCTCCACTGTAAGCTCAAGCCGCGCCGGCGTGAACTGCCCGAACCGCGGCGACGGCTGCCAACGAAAAAGGCCCATCCCGGTTAAGGGGATGGGCCTTTCGTGGTGGTAGTGACACCGACTATCGAATCACCGGCTGATCGCGGCTTACGTCGCGTCGCTGCCGGCTTCGGCGAGCTGCTTCTTCTCGCCCTGCGGCTTGTCGGTCTTGAGCGCATCGAAGTACAGGTGCTTCTCGCCTTCTTCGGGTTCACGAAGGCTGATGCGGATCAGGTCTTTGCCCTTGAACGCGCCGCGGAGGATTTCCTCGGACAGCGGGTCCTCAACATGCTGCTCGATCGCGCGCCGCAGCGGGCGAGCGCCGAAGTCCGTGTTGGTGCCCTTGTCGATGAGGAACGCCTTGGCTTCGGGCGTGACCTCGACCTTGAGGCCGTGTTCGACCAGCCGCTGGGTAACCTTGGCCAGCTCGAGATCCACGATCGCCTCGAGGTTCTCGCGCGACAGCGGGCGGAAGACGATCACGTCATCCAGTCGGCCGATGAACTCGGGACGGAAGTAGCGTTCCACTTCCTTCATCACCGTGTCCTTGATCGACTGGTACGTGCGCTCCTCGGTCGAGCCCTTCGACTTGGAGTGCAGGCCAAAGGTCTGGCCGCCGCCCTTGATCAGCTCCGAGCCGATGTTGCTGGTCATGATCATGACCACGTTGCGGAAGTCCACGCGCCGGCCGAACGAGTCGGTCAGGTGGCCTTCCTCCATGATCTGCAGCAGCATGTTGAACACGTCGGGGTGGGCCTTTTCGACTTCGTCGAGCAGCACCACGCTGTACGGCCGGCGACGGATCCGCTCGGTGAGCTGACCGCCTTCCTCGTAGCCGACGTATCCCGGAGGCGCGCCGATCAGGCGGGAGACGTTGTGCTTCTCCATGTACTCCGACATGTCGATCTGCACCAGCGCCTCCTGGTCGCCGAACATGAACTCGGCCAGGGCCTTGCTCAGCAGCGTCTTGCCGACGCCCGACGGGCCGAGGAACAGGAAGCTGCCCATCGGACGATTCGGGTCCTTCAAGCCGCTGCGGGCGCGACGGATCGTCTTGGCGATCGCCTTGATGGCTTCGTCCTGCGAGACCACGCGCTTGTGCAGCTCGTTTTCGAGCTCCAGCAGACGCTGAGCCTCTTCCTTTTCGAGGCGGGTCAGCGGCACGCCGGTCATCTTCGAGACGACCTCGGCGATGACTTCCTCGTCGACGACGCCATCGATCTCCTTGGACTTCTCGCGCCACTGGCGCTGCATCTCTTCCTTCTTCTTGCGCAGCTCTTCAGCCTGGTCGCGGAGACGCGCAGCCTCCTCGTACTCGGCGTTCTTGACGGCTTCGTCCTTCTGGATCGAAAGCCGCTCGATCTGCTCTTCCAGGTCCGCCAGGTTCGGCGGCTTGGTCATGCTGCGCAGACGGATGCGGGCGCCCGCTTCGTCGAGCACGTCGATGGCCTTGTCGGGCAGGGCCCGGCCGGTGATGTACCGGTCGGACAGCTCGACAGCCTGCTCCAGCGCCGCGTCCGTGATCTGGACGCGGTGGTGGGCCTCGTAGCGGTCGCGCAGGCCCTTGAGGATCTGCACGGCGTCGGCCTTGCTCGGCGGTTCGACGTGGATCGGCTGGAAGCGACGGGCCAGAGCCGCGTCCTTCTCGATGTACTTGCGGTACTCGTCGAAGGTCGTGGCGCCGATGCACTGGATCTCGCCGCGCGACAGGGCGGGCTTGAGGACGTTGCTGGCGTCGATCGCGCCTTCGGCGCCGCCGGCGCCGACGAGCGTATGGAGCTCGTCAATGAAGAGGATGACGTTCTTGGCGCGCCGGACCTCGTTCATGACGGCCTTGATGCGCTCCTCAAACTGGCCTCGATACTTCGTGCCGGCGACCATCATCGCCAGATCGAGCACAACGATACGGCGATCGTGCAGGATCTCGGGCACGTTGTTGCTGACGACCATCTGCGCCAGGCCCTCGACGATGGCGGTCTTGCCGACGCCGGCTTCGCCCAGGAGAACCGGGTTGTTCTTCTGGCGCCGGCAGAGGATCTGGATGACGCGCTCGATTTCGTTGGCGCGGCCGATGACGGGATCGAGCTGCCCTTCGCGGGCCAGTTCGGTCAGGTCGCGGCCGAAGCTGTCCAGCGCAGGGGTCTTGCTCTTGCCCTTCTGGCCCTTCGATTCAGTGGCCTGTGGTTCTTCGCTTTCCACGCCTGCACCCAAAAGGTTGAGGACTTCTTCGCGGACCTCCTCGAGCTTCAGCCCGAGGTTCATGAGGACCTGAGCGGCGACACCGTCGTGCTCGCGCAGAAGGCCGAGCAAAAGGTGTTCCGTTCCGACGTAGTTGTGGTTGAGGTTACGGGCCTCTTCGATGGCGTATTCGATGACTTTCTTGGCGCGGGGGGTCTGGGGCAGCTTGCCCATGGTGACCATGTCCGGGCCGCTCTTGACGAGCTTCTCGACTTCGAGGCGGACCTTGCGCAGATCCACGTCGAGGTTCTTCAGGACGTTGGCGCCTACGCCGCTGCCTTCCTTGACCAGGCCGAGCAGGATGTGCTCCGTTCCAATGTATTCGTGATTGAAACGCTGGGCTTCCTGGTTGGCCAGCGCCATGACCTTCCGTGCGCGATCCGTAAACCGTTCAAACATATCCATCTCCTGTAGGCCCGCGTCACTGCCGGCCGGTCGATTGCTGATTCAGGATGTCTTGCTGGGAGCCCCAGAGACTCCAAGTCTTACGACCATCCCTGAACCTTGTTCGCCACACTGGATTGTAGGGGGGGGGGACGGCAGATCAAGGCGAACGGTCCAGCGGGGGCCGCTGGTCCGACGGTTCGTTGAAGCCCGATACCCGAATCACTTCGACGGGACATTCCTGGGCCGCCTGGATGACCTGGGCCTGCCGCTGATCGAAGTATCGATCTGCCGTTGGGCGGATCGTGCATGTATCCGCCTGCACGTCGAAGACTTCCGGACAGGTGTCTTCGCACAGGCCGCAGACGATACAGCCGTCGGCGATCCAGACGCGGGCTACACGGATTGTTTCGGTCGAACCGGCCATCGACTTTGTGGACAGTGTACTTTCTGCCGATCTTAGATAGCATCTGCAGGCTTGCAATTCGGCGTTTGCCGGCGGATGACATGAGAAATACGTTGATTATCGCGCGCAGGATCTTATGAGTCAGACACGGAACCCGGCTGTTGGGGAGGTTGAGGCGGTAACCGAGGCGGATCGGGACGCCGCGGCTGCGCCCACGGGAACGCCGGTCAGCAAGTGGGCCATCCACCGGCGGATGTACGACTGGGTGCTGTCATTTGCGCATAAACCCTATGGGACGTGGGCACTTGCGGGAATCAGCTTCGCGGAGTCGAGCTTTTTCCCAATCCCGCCGGACGTACTGCTGGGGCCGATGTGTCTGTCGGCACGGCGCAAGAGCATGTGGTTTGCGGCGGTGACGACGGCCGCCAGCGTGCTTGGGGCGTATCTGGGGTATGTAATTGGATTTGCGGCAATCGGGCTGGCGCTGATGATCCCGGGGATTACGCAGGAGGGGATCGACTGGCTGAAGGCTGAGTTCGCTGCCCGCGGGGACTGGTATGTCTTTATCGCGGCCCTGACGCCGATCCCGTTCAAGCTGCTGACGATCACAGCCGGTTCGGCAAGCATGTCGCTGGTGCCCTTCACGATCGCGTGCATCATCGGGCGCGGGCTGCGGTTCTTCGGCGTAGCCGGCGTGTTCTGGCTGATCGGCCCGAAGGCTGTCCCGTTCATCGACAAGTACTTCAATCTCCTGTGCATCATCTTCGCCGTTTTGCTGATCGGCGGATTTGTGGTGATCAAGTACATGTCCTGAGGAAAAGCGGCCGCCCGTCTCGGCCGCGCGCCAGTCACGACGATCAATGCCGTTCCAGCAGGAACAACTGTTCGATGAGGTGCGTCGGGCGGGTGTGGAGATTTCGGCTGCCGCGGAAGGCGTTGTAGCGCTGGTGCAGCACCTGGAAGTGGCCGAAGCGGGAGAGCATCTGCTCGAAGTGCTCGCGCGTGAGGAAGCCCTCGTCGTTGTAGGAGATGAGGATGTGCGAGGCCTGGGTGTGTTCGAGCAGGTCGTGCAGGGCATCGGCGGCCGCGGCGCGGCGGTTGTAGGCTGATCGCTGCCAGCCGGCGGGGATGCCCGACACCCGGCTGATCACTTTCGGCTCGCGGTAGTCCAGCAGCAGGTTGAGCATGAAATAGTTCGAGCCGTAGGGGTGCTGGTTGTACGGCGGATCGAAGTAAGCCACATCAAAACTGCCAGCCTGCCGTACGAGCTGGTTGGTATCCATCTGCGTGACGTGCACTTCGGTGTCGAAGTTGCTAAAGATCGGGAAGGGCAGGCGGATCGGCTTGAGGATGCGCTGCAGCGCATCGCGGCCGGAGCCGCCGAACTGGCCAATGCCGGTCGCGCGGTTCTTGTAGAAGCCTTTGAAGACGCCGGCTGTATTGGCGTGGATTGACGCCTGCACAAGCAGAGGCGCCAGCAGATAAACCTGCTGATCGGCTGGGAGATCACCGATGAGCGTGCGGTAGGAGTCGAGGCGTTGCGCGTTCTCAACGGTGTAGAAAACGCGCTCGCCCGGCTGGATGGCGGTGTCGTCCTGTGGGGCGTAGAGGCGGCGGATGATGCCGTCGCGGACGGGTAGATCCTGGGCTTTTTCGTCAATCCGCCGGTGCGCTGCCCGCAACGCCGGCAGGTCGAGGTCCGACTTATTCGCCAGATAGCACCGGCCGATGGCGGCTGCGTAGGGTTCGAAGTCGTTGGAGATCAGGCGCGTGGCGTAGGCCTTGAACAGTCGCGACACAACGCCCGAACCGGCAAAGCCGTCGAGCATCGTCAGCTTTTGCCGGCCCAGCCGCCGCTGGACGAGCGCAATGCCCTGCTGGATCAGCGGCAACAGCGCCCGCTTGTTGCCAATGTAGGTCAGCAACTGCGTGCGAAGATACGCGGGATCTTCGCGCGTCTCCGCCGGCTGGATGAGGGTAGTCGTGGTGAGGCATTCCTCCATGGCCTGCCATTCATTGAACCGGAATGAGGGGAAGGGGGCAATGGGGTTGATGAGCGACGGAGGGCAGGAGGGGAGATGAGGAGACTGAGAGACGAAGAGACGAAGAGACGAAGTGCGCGCCTTTGTAAGGGCACATGGCAATGTGCCCCGTCTGGATCTCCTGATGCGCTTCTGATCCCCGGGGGCGGATTGTCATCCGCCCCTACAAGGCAGTTGCGCATCGGACGGCGAAGAAAAAGACGCAGAGGAAGCGACCTTTCGATCACCTCCTCTGCGTCTCCGCGTGTCTGCGGTGAATCAAGACTTAGCCCATGTGCTTGATCATCTCCGTCGCGAACTCGCTGGTCTTAACCTTCTTGGCGCCGGTCATGAGGCGCTCGAAGTCGTACGTGACGGTCTTGGCGGCGATGGTGGCTTCCAGGCTCTTGATGATGAGCTCGGCGGCTTCGATCCAGCCCATGTGCTCGAGCATCATCACGCCCGACAGGATGACGCTGCCGGGGTTGACCACATCCTGGTTGGCGTACTTGGGCGCCGTGCCGTGGGTGGCTTCGAAGATCGCATGGCCGGAGACGTAGTTGATGTTGCCGCCGGGCGCGATGCCGATGCCGCCGACCTGGGCGGCCAGGGCGTCGGACAGGTAGTCGCCGTTCAGGTTGAGCGTGGCGATGACGTCGAAGTCCTCCGGACGCGTCAGCACCTGCTGCAGCGCGATATCGGCGATCGCATCCTTGATGACGATGCCGGCGCCGGGCTTGCCCTCGGGGATGCGGCACCACGGCCCGCCATCGATCTCGACGGCGCCGAATTCGCGCTTGGCGAGCTGATAGCCCCAGTCGCGGAACGCGCCTTCGGTGAACTTCATGATGTTCCCCTTGTGCACGATCGTGACGCTCTTGCGGTTGTGGCGGATGGCGTACTCGATCGCCGCACGGACGAGGCGCTCGGTGCCGTGACGGCTGACCGGCTTGATGCCGATGCCGACTTCGACCTTGGCTTCGCCGTCCTTCCGGCTTGCCGGGAGCTGGGCGAGCCAGTCGGAGACCTTGTCAGCCGTGCCGAAGCGCACCTTGCCGAAGGCCTTGGGATCCATCTGCTTGAGGAAGTCGAGCAGCTTGCCGGCTTCGGGCGTGCCGCCGACGTACTCGATGCCGGCGTAGATGTCCTCCGTGTTTTCGCGGAAGATCACCATGTCGACCTTCTCGGGATGCTTCACGGGCGAGGGGACGCCGGTGAAGTACCGCACCGGCCGCAGGCAGACGTACAGGTCCAGCAGCTGGCGGAGGGCCACGTTCAGCGAGCGGATGCCGCCGCCGACCGGGGTCGTCAGCGGGCCCTTGATCCCCACCAGGTAATGCTTGAAGGCCTCGACGGTGTCATCGGGCAGCCAGTTATTGAATTTGTCAAAAGCTTTCTGTCCGGCATAGACCTCAAACCACTGGATCTGCCGCTTGCCGCCGTAAGCCTTTTGCACCGCTGCGTCGAAGACCCGCTGGCTGGCGCGCCAGATGTCCGGGCCGGTCCCGTCACCCTCGATAAAGGGGATGATGGGCTGATCGGGGACGGTCAACTTGCCGTTGTTGATCGAAATCGTGCCGCCGGGCGGGGGGGTAACGTCTTTGAATTGTGGCATGCCTGATCCTCGTTGGACTATATATCTTGTGAACGGGCGGACGTTATCCATGGGGCAAGGGTGTGTCAACCGCCGTGCTCGGCGGCTGGGGGGCGATTCTCCGGATTGTGCAGGCTATGCCGGGGGCCGTCGCCCAGCCGGCGGCTGGGTTTTCATTTCTTCCCTTGTGCCTGGGCGGCAATGGAATTAGCCTCTGTCGCAAGCTGGCGCCAGAGGCGCCGGTGGAATCGAGAGAGCTCAAACCCCGTGATGCCAGTGCGCCACAGACATCCAAGCCAAGGGGTCAGCCCGGCCAGGCCGTATACAACGCGTGGCATCGTCGGCATGCAGCGCATGACGATCGCACCCAGGCGGCTTTCACCCCCGTGATTCACGCGCTTTGTCGTTTTCGTGTTGTCCCCTGTCGGCAGTCGTGCATTGCCGGCCGGCTGTTGTGGAACGGGTTTTGAATCAGCGTGCATTGAGGAACAAGATGGCCGACTTCTCGGTCAGTGCGATACCGGGCGAACCTGCGACCGAGCCCGACACGCCGTTTATCGAAGTTGAGGGTACGGAGACCCTCCTTCAGCGGATTCTGCGCACGCTCAAAGACGCCAGCGGCATGTGGGCCATCGCCGACCAGGCGGTGGTCAGCATCGGCAATTTCGCCACGAATATCTTCCTGGGACGCATCCTGGCCCAGGAGGTCTACGGCATCTACGGGGCTCTGCTGGAGACGATGCTTTGGGTGATCAGCCTGCAGGCGGCACTGATCGTTTATCCCATGAGCGTCAAAGGGGCCGTCATCGACGATCCAAAGCAGCTCAAACGCTTTGCCAGCGCCAATCTCATCCTGACTGCTTTCATGGCAATCCCGTTGGGACTGCTCGTTTTTCTGGCAGCCGGCGCGGTGGACAGCATCGGATTCCAGATTGCGCTATGGGCGGGGGTGGCGTTGGCGCTATGGCATCTCCAGGAGGCGTTCCGGCGGCTGCTGTTCAGCCGTCTGCAGTTCAAGCAGGCGATCCTCGGCGATGCCCTGCGCTACCTCGGGCAGGCTGTGCTGATCATCGCGCTGTACCTGATGGGGCAACTGACGCTCTGGACCGCCTTTGCCGCGATCGCGGCCGGAGCGATCGCGGGCAGCGTCGTGCAGGGGATGCAGATCGGGCTGGCACGGGTCGATTGGGGGGAAGTCCGGGCGATGGCGTCGGAGTTCTGGCGGCTGGGCCGATGGATGCTGGCTGCCAATGTGACGCTTCTGGTCAGCACGCTGGGCGTGCAGTACACGCTCGCGTTCGCCAGGGGGTGGGATGCCTATGGCGCGTTTATGGCGCTGTCGAACATCGTCAAGCTCAGCCATCCGTTGATGTTCGGCATCGTGTCTGTGATCACGCCGGCGGCGGCGCGAGCGGTCGCGGATGGGGGGCATCGTCTGGCGCGATCGGTGTCAGTGCGATTTGCAGCCCAGGGGCTGATGATCCTGCTGCCGTTCTACCTGGTGCTCTTGCTGGTGCCGCGGCTGGCCATTTACGCAGCCTACGGCCGGGAAACGCCGTACGTCGGGCTGGAGAGTGAGCTGCGGGTCTACGTGCTGTGGTACGTGGTGCTCTACACCGCCAGTGTGCTGGGGGCGTATCTCAACGGCCTGGAGCGGGCAAGACACCATTTCCAGGCGCAGCTTGTCCACGCCATCGGGGCGATTGTGATCGCACTGCCGCTGACGTATCTCTACGGCTTGATGGGCCTGCTGATTGGGGGCGTTCTGGCGAAGGTGATCCTGTGCGGGGCGTTCATGTATTACCTGCGAAGAGCGTGACAGGTGCGCCTCGTCTGACAGGCTGATTTGTTGCCCTTCTCGATTGCGGATTTCGGATTGCGGAATGGGGGGCTCGTGGCGGCCGTTGTCCGACCTCAGGCCGGGGGGCACATCGCCAGCACGCGATGGACGCTCAGTGGCGTCATGGACGGCAGTTCTACCGCACGATGGCGTGACAGGATCTGTCTGGCGGCTGTGACCAGGTTCTCTGTGGTTCGATGCAGGCCATGCAGCACCGGCTTGCCGAAGGCTTGGCACAGGTGGCAGGCGCGGATCGGCGACGGATGCAGCAATGCCCCAGCCGATGCGATCACCTGCTCAAACCGCTCGATCGTCCGCACCTCGCCGCCCCACGCATTGCCGATACCCTCAACCTGATCCCAGCCGCTGCCGTACACATGCACCGGAAGACCGGCTGATAGCAGGAGCTTGACGACACCCTGCAGGAAGGCGGGCGCGATCAGGCGATCGATGAACATCGCGCGGTTGACGAGCGATCCATCCAACCCGGCGCGCTCGATCCAACGGTTCAGATAGCCGTTGATGTCCTCACCGACGGCCAGCGGATTGCGACGCAGCTCTTCGCCGATGGTCTGCCACAGGAGCTGATGGCTGGAGAGCTCGAACTTCTGCGGCGGAGTGTTGAAGTCGCAGGTGTCGCTGAGCAGGGCGATGCCTTCGCCCGATCGCGATGTCGCCGGCGATGGCGGCCAGGTTGCCAGGCGGATGCGGTCGATGGACCAGCCGGCGGCTGTGGCCGCGTCGTGAAGGGACTCGTCGGCCAGCATCAGCCGATCGGCTGGGGCGTCGGCAGCCGGCGGGGCGATGCGCGGCGACGTAACCCACGTCAGCCAGGGCACATCGGACGCGACAAGTCCAGGCATCTGGCTGCGATAGGCATCGACGGTGACGATCGCATCCGACTGGCTGGCGAACTCCGCCAGCGCCACGGGCGATGCGGTGCGCGGATCATCCGGATCGAAATGCGTGATCTCCGCATTGCCAACGCGGCCAGCCGGGATCGTCCGTCGCAGCAGCCAGCCGGCGCTGTCCCACAGGCGGAAACGCGACGGCGCAACAACGGCTACGCGCATCAGGTCCGTCGCGGCCGACTGTGATGCCTGCGCACGGCCGCGCACTTCCTCCAGCCGCCGCGACCGGCGCGACGTCTCGGCGCTGAAGACAGCTCGCGCCGCCTCGATCAGCGCCTGAGCACGGTTCTCCTCCAGCACGGGCAGGCGGATGAACGACACGGGCAGGGCAAGGCCCTCATGGATCGACAGCAGCTTCTCAAGCTGACGAGCCCAGTCCTCGCCCGCCACCATCCAAAGCCGACTCGCGCGGATCTCGGGTACAAAATCGTCGCCGCACAGGACAAAGCGTGCCGCCTGCAGATCGGGGATGATGGCGAGGATGGCCTGCGTCGCGTCCAGGCGTGCGAAAGCAGCCCGGAGCTGCGCGGCGTGATCGGGCGCGAGGAAGCAGACATTGCCGCCGGTCGCCTGCATCGATTCGAGCATCGACTCGGCAGCGCGGAGCGGCAGGGAGCAGCCGGTCACCCACGCACCGGCTGGGTCCTGCGCCGTCAACGCGCCGTCGCGCCCGAGCAGCCAGGTCAGCCCCTCGGGCGGCTGATCCGGCAGATCGACCACATCCCCCTGCAGTTCCTTCAGCGCAACCAGGTTCCGCTGGAAATGCTCCAGCGCTACCCCCTCAGCCTGCTGATCCGCAATGACCGCGTCACAAGATACCACGCTTCCTTTATCGGACGTGTCGAGCCGCAGTCTTGAGGGGAATGCAGACGGCTGAGGAAGGCTTGCGCTGGCGGTGTAATGTAGACGCCGAGACGGGATCGACACTGCCGATCAGCGCGCGACCAGGCGGATCGTGCCTTTCAGGCCAGCCGGCTCGATCGCCAGGCTGTCGAAGTCCTGGATGCAGTCGAATCGCTTGCCGAAGGTCTTGTGGATCTTCGAGAAGTCGTAGCGCGGGGCCTCGGCCAGGGCATTGATCAGCCGATTGTAAACCCGGATCTCGAGCCGGCTAGTGCCGGGCGTGATGGCATCAGTCAGGTCGACGCAATACGGCGGGCAGAACAGGCCAGCCACGCGCCGGCCGTTGACGAAGATCTCGGCTGCGTCTTTGAGCGGGGTGTCGAGGAACGTGGAGTAGCCGGTGTTGCGACGAGCGGGATTGCGGCGATGCGGCGCAATCGGCTGGGCCCCGTCGAGCGCCAGATAGATGCGCCGGCCAATCCACTGCGCAGGCAGCTCGAATGATCGGCTATAGGTTGCCCCGCCGGCGAAGGCGCGGTACTCCGGCCAATCGGTCCACAGACCCACGCGATCGAGCCGTCGCTGGCGACCATCGGGGAAGGTCAGCTCCCAGTCGCTGGTGATGTCCTGCGCATCGGCCGCCGCGGCGGATATCGGCGCGCCAAGCGTGAAGTCGCCCAGCCCGCCGCTACGAAGCTCCTGATCGCACAGCAGATAGAAGACCGATTCGTAGGCGGCCAGTTCCCTGTTCAGCTCGCGGACAAGGCAGGCCGTGCGGCGCATCGGGTCGAGCTGGTAGACGTAGGCTCGCGCATCGCGGAAACGCGGCTGCAGGCGGACGGGCTTGTTGACTGTGTTCGCGAAGAAGTACAGATCCGCGTCCGTCAGCCGGCGATGCACGTAGCCGATCGACGGCGCGTCCTGCTCGAGCGCCACATCCGGCATGCACCATCGCCTCAGCATCGCCAGATCCAATGTCGCGAGCCGATGCGCATGGGGCGTGCGGTTGGCATCAAACAGAAGATCAGCAAGCTCGCGGATGGCCCGGCCGTTGCGCTGCCGCTCGATGTAGCCGGGCGGCTGATCCGGCACGCGGCCGAGCGCGATGACCGTGATACCCCGGCTGGCCAGTTGCTGCAGGGCCTGCAGCGTCGCCAGCGGCATTCGCTCGATCTGCGGGAGCACGATCACACGATACGGCATCGATCCCGCATGCGCTGCCGCCTGCAGGACCTCATCATCCACCAGATCGAAGTTGTAGCCGGCGCGCAGCAGCTCAGCCGGCAGCTCCAGGCCGATCTGGCTTCGCAGCACGTTAATGTGATGCAGGTTGTCCTTCTCGGCTGACAGCGTCTGCTGAGCCCAGACGTCGTGATCGGGCAGATAGATCCCAACATCGACCACAGCCTGGCCCGACCGCAGCAGCGAGGACACCGTCTGCAGATAGCGGCACAGATCGCCCATCACCGGATGCCAGGGATTGGTTTCGTTGAAGTTGCCCGCAGCGTAGAAAACCCACTGCGTCGGATCGCCGCCGGCGGGGCGATGGCACCAGCCGTGTCCCATGATCTGCGTCACGCCCTGCAGGAAGAACTGATCGGCTTCTGCTTTCATGTCCAGCGGCGTCGCGGCGTAGGGGGGCGAGTGAAGGCGTGTCCATGTCTCGCCGGAAACGAGGTTGTGCGGCTTGGCGCGGCAGGAGGATGAGGCGAAGCGAAGGGGCGTGATCTCGGTCCACTCCGCCGGCTGGTGGATCTGCGACGACCCCAATGTCGTCTCGCCCTCCGGCAGATCGACATATCGATAGCTCGACAGCGACGCCGGCGGCACGCCGTACGCCTGCACGCGCGACAGCACGCCACGGCTTTGCGCAAATCGCTGAAGCGGGCGCAGAAATCGCTCGTTGAGCAGCTCGGTGAGCGTCTGGCCGTAGTCGTGCTGCACGTCGGCGAGAAGGCGTGTGCGATCAGGATCGTCCACGCCGCGGTACGCATGCTCGATCAGCAGCGGCAAAAACTCGGCCAGGTCATAGCCGCGGCGGTGGCGGAACTCGGCCAGCAGGTCATCGGTCCAGTTGCTGCCGTAGGCTTCGAGGCTGTCGGTGAAGATCGCGCGGACGCGCTCCGGCCCGGCTGCCTCGAGCAGGGGCGATCCAACGGCAGTGAGATGCGCCTGGAGGGCGGTTTCACTGTAATGGTCATGTACGAGCCCTTCGGCCCCGAGGGCGGCCCGCTTGACCATCTGGCCGGTCGGTGCGGCGATCAGCAGGATCGCCTGCGACGGCTGAGGGGATGGCCTGCCAAGTCGCAGCCGGTTGCCACCGAGGGCAAGCGGCCGGCCCTCTGCGTCGATCGCCGCGAGGACGGCTTCGTGCTCGCCAAGCGATGGCAGGGGAATGTCGGCGGCATCGGCTGGAATGCTGACGGTTTGCGTTCGGACCTGCCGGGCGGCGAGCTTCGGCGGGATATGCGGCCCGCCAAACGGCCAGCCGCTGCCCAGCGTCAGATCGAAGCGCATGCCCAGCCGCTGGGCCTCCTCGGCTGCATGGCGCAGCACGCGGCAGAACGCGGGCGACAAAAACCGCTCGTTGGCGACGCCGTCGATCTCCCCATCGACGCAGACGGGGTAGATGTACGCGATCTCCACGCCGCCGATGCCAGCCTGGTGCATCAGGGTCAGTTGTCGCGTGACTTCCCGGCAGGAAATGGACGGCCCAAACCACCACCACCGCATCATGATGCGGGCGTCGGGCGAGATCGTGAGCGCGTCAGCAACGTGCTGCGTCGAAGGCATTCCGTATCATACCACTACGGGCCTGGCGAGCGCCCCGCAAGCAGGGATGCATCGCCTTTCACCCAACAGCCATATCACTGATCAGCGCGACCAGATCGTATTGTTCTGGTCCACCGCGGTGCCCATGTCGCCCAGCGTCAGGTAGGGGTTGTATTCGTCGGTCTTCTCCGTGGTGGCATGGCCATCCACCCACAGGATGTTGAGGGCGCTGCCGTGGCGGGCGTGCAGGCCGCCGCCGTGGCGGGAGGTGCCGAAGCTGTCCCACAGGTCGAAGGCGCCGTATAGACGACCCTCCTGGTAGTACCGGAGCGGGTTGCACGCATCGGCCAGCAGCAGCTTCGTCGCCGGCGAGCGGATGATCTCCAGCTTGGCGCTGGGGCCGTTCCAGCCGGAGGCGGGGTTCTTGCGATAGTTGCAACTGAAGTTGCGGACGTTGTAGCCGTAATGCGTCTCTTTCCAGAAGTCCTGGCTCAGCACGGAATCCGTCGGCTGACGGGTGGACAGCCAGTCGTTCTGCCGGACAAAATCCGCCCGGCCGCCCATGGCTTCCATCTCCGGGCAGGAGTAGATCAGCAGATTCTTGACATAGCCGCGGGACCACAGTTCCGCCGGCCAGGTGTAGCCGGTGGTCACGCCCGGCATGTCCGTCCAGACGCGCCGCGGCAGGTATCCGCTGTTGTCGTTGGCATAGAAGCGGAACACCATGCCCAGCTCACGGATGTTGCTCAGGCACGCCAGCGTCCGCGCCGATCGACGGGCCGACGACAGGGCCGGCAGCAGAATGGCGATCAAAACGGCGATGATGCCGATAACAACAAGCAACTCAACGAGCGTGAAGCCACGCGTCGTCTTGTGGTTCCACACGGCTCGCCGGCACCGCTCCATCCCCCGGCACTGCGAAAGCTCTTTCGTGTTCATGGCTGGTCCCTTCTCATGCACCCGCGGGGGTGTCAGTTTGCGATCCATTCAAAAACCCTGTCCAGAACCCTGGTTGCCGTGCCGTCGCGCAGCGGATCGAACGCGACGTACAGCAGTTGGCCATCCCTGGCTGAACTCATGAGGACCCAACGGCTTCGATCTTCGGACTCGCCCCACAGCAGCGGCTCGGCTTTGTGGTAGCGGTCCACGCGGACGATCTCGGCATCGAGCGAGTACCCCTTGCCGCCCCGGGCATCCACGACACGAACGATCCGCTCAACCCGCGGAACGAACGCATCCGGATGATTGAGATAGCGGGGCGAGCCGGGGCCGTCCATGTACTCCGGGCCGAACACGCTTACGCCATAGTTGATCGAACCCGGCGAGAAGCCGAAGGCTTCGTACGTCCGCGGCTGCCACACGACCAGCGCCGCGTCGGGCTTGACGCGGTTGATCGCGCGGCGGAACTTCTCGATGACCAGTTCGTTCATCAGCCACGTGCGGAACTCCTGGAACTCCGCATTGATCTGCTGACGGCCCCCCTTGGTCGTGTGTTTGCGCCGCTCAGCCGGCTCGTCATCCTCGAACTGCGGATAGATGATCACGTTCGCCGGCGTGAGCTCGTAGCCGTAGCGTTCCTTGAATGCTTCGCCGCAGCCCTTGCAGAAGCAGGCCCAGTCGACCCAGCCCTGGTTGTAGATGCGCGGCTCATCGAGCTCGATCGCCGCGATCTGCGGGTACTTGGTCAGCAGTTCCTCGACGATCAGGCCCATGTCGTCGTAATGCCGGGCGCCGGAGATCGGGCAGGGGGCCTCGCGCTTCGGCTCCTGGCCGGAGTCAAAGTCGCTGGACATGACCTGCCGCTCGTCGGGCCTGGTCTCCAGCGGGCTCTGCTTGGTCATGATGTTGGCATGCACCGCGATCCCAGCTTTGTCGGCGGCTGCCAGCAGGCGGGGCAGGTAATCCAGATCGTTTTCGACCTTGATCTTGCGACCCTGAAACTCATGCTCACCTTCGATGGTGAACCGGCTGGGGTAGATGCTGCGCGTCCGCACGCGGCTGACCTCGACGGAGATCGTGTTGGCATTGAGCTTCTGAGCCCATTCCACAGCCTCTTCGGGGCCGACACGCAGCGTGTCGTTCTTGTGCATGAACAGGACCAGGGGCGTCGGCTTGAGGCCCGGCGAACGCGGATTGTCCAGCACTCGCTGCGGCTTCCAGCTTTCGTACTTGGCGAAAACGTCGCGGATGACCTCGAAATTGCGATTGTTGGCCCGCTCCGGCAGGGTGTGGGTGTAGGAGAAGACGCCCATGCCCTGCGCGCCCTGCTCAGCCGCCCACCTGGCGATCTGCTCGTACTTCTCCATGTTGTAGTCGAGCCAGGCAGGGTAGAGCAGCGGGATATACTGGAAGTGCTTGCCAACGCCCAGCACCTGTGCGGCGCTCGAGCCGTTGTCCGAATAGGCGCTGCGGCCCAACGCCAGGACTCGAACGCTCGGCGGCAGGGCCTTGAGGCGCTCGAGCTCTGCCTTGGTCAGCAGCCGATCGGGGATGATCACCGTGGCGTCCTGCGGCACGCGATCGATCGAGCGGATGTCACTGACCCTGGCACGCTGTGACAGCGCCTGCCGCCATGCATCGGCGTTGGGACCGTTGAGCACGACGATCTCACCCGCCGCTGCGGCCTGCGCCGCCATCAACGTCGCGATGGCAAGCGCCAACCCGCACATGCATTGCATCTGAAATCGGCGAAATGCGGACACTCGTTGCTCCTGCTTCAAGGCACTGTTTCTACCGAACCGTTGAGCACGACATCGGGCGTGATGCGGATGTACTGGCTGCCATCCTTGCGCGAGCCGATGTCGCTGACCATGTAAAGCCTGAACGTCACGGTCTTCTGCAGACCCTGGAACTGCGGCCCGCTCAGATCGAACGATCCGCGTCCGTTCACCACGTCCTTGCTGCTGCTTCCCTTGAGGGTCGCTGTTGCGATGTCTGTGGCATAGTCATCCAGGCTGCTGCGAAGATGGACGGTGAACGATTCGCTGTCGGCGCCGCGGGTCAATTGCATCCCGATCTCCAGGGAGGTCAGGTTCAACTGCCGGCCGCGCCTGGGTGTCACGGAAAACTCGCCAGCGATGTCATTGGCGACGGCTGCGTCGATCGTGGCGACTTTAGATGCATTTGCGCCGCTGTCGATGCGAAGCATGTGCGTCCTGGACGTGGTCAGCCGTGTGGGACCACGGGCGGTATACCTCGTCGCCTCCACACCGCGCTGAACTGCCGGCGGGGCCGTCCGGGAGTCATCGACGTACGTCAGGTCATACGTCGCCAGGGCCTGCGCCCACGCCGATGCCGCAGGGGCGATCACCACCGCCAGCACCGTGCACAGCCACGCCAGTGACGGCCGAATCCAGTTTTTCCGAATTACGTTCACCGTCATCTCCGGTTCAACGATCCATCCGCGGCTTAGGCCTGCCGACGCCGCAGCATCAGCAACCCGCCCAGACCCGCCAGACCAAGCATTGCCGGCTCGGGAATCGGCGAG
>CALEKX010000038.1 GCA_937904525.1 uncultured Phycisphaerales bacterium | reverse complement strand
CTGTGGGGGCGGGGAGTTGATCCGTTCGGTGGATAAAACCACGGAGACACGGAGGCATGGAGATTGATACGTAGTGATTGGTGATTGATGCGGGGGGGAGTGCGTAGTGATTAGTATTAGTGCGTAATTGGGGGCGTGCGGGGGATTGGTGGTGCGCGGCGCGAAGGCGCAAGCGATGCATTGAACGTACACGCCGTGCGGAGACGTTTGTTACGTACTAATCACTAATCGCTAGTCTGGACGGTTGCCGTCACGCATCAATCACCACATATCCCTCTCCCCGTGTCTCCGCGTCTCTACGGTGAAGAAGACTTCACGCATGCGCCGCGCCGCCTTCGTTTTGGCGCTGGATGGCCTGGTCTTCGATGGCGGCCGCTTTGGCGAGATCTTCGACGGTCCGGCGCGTGGCGCGTTCCACCTCCTGGTAGAAGGCGACTTTCCCTTCCTTGTCGATGACGACGGTTCCCCGCTTGGAGCAGTTGAAGGGGTGTTCGCCCATCCACATGCCGTAGGCTTTGAGGGTGTTGCGGCTGGTGTCGCTGAGCAGGTCGTAGGGGATGTTGTACTGCTTCTTGAATGCCGCATGGGAGAAGGGGTGGTCGGCATTGATGCCGAACACGACCGTGTCGTCATCGGCTCGGATGCGGTCGATGGCTGGACCGAAGGTGCAGTGCTCCTCGGTGCAGACAGGGGAGAAATCCATCGGGTAGAACAGCAGCATCACCTTCTTTTTGCCGCGAAAATCGCGCAGGCGGACGATTTTCTGATCCTGGTTCATGAGCTCGAAATCCGGAGCCGTGTCGCCGACGTTGAGGGGTTTGTTGTCCATAGGGCTGATCCTAGCCTGCCGGCGGGAAAGCGCGAAGATGGCAAAGTTTCAGGAAAGGGCGGGCAGGTTGGTGGTACGTGCGGCGGAGAAAAGGGGCACGGAGCGGTTCGCTGTGTTGCGACCTCTGTGAACCTTGTGCTTCGCGGTATGATAAGCCGATGAAGTTTGGTCGGATCAAGCGTCAGCACGGCCGCGTGGGCGGGCTGGATGAGATCCTGGACCGGATCGTTCGCGACTGTCCGCACGTGTCGCGGATCGTGCCCGGACGGATCAAGGTCCGCCGCGGCAAGACCCCACCGGGATTCAAGGTGCAGTACCCAACGGACTCGGGCCTGAAGTGTCTTTATACAGGTACGGGCACTGTGCAGGAGGTCTTCCTGATCTGCTCCAACACCCCAGCCGCACGGGATTGGCTGGCTGAAAGTGGTATAGTGACCGACTGAGGACACAATCATGACACGGGCGTCTCGCCCGTGCCGAGAAACATAGAATCGTACTGCACGGGCGAGGCGCCCCTGCCAGATCATGTCAGAGATACAGCAAGCTGTTGAGGTTCTTCGCAGCGGAGGGTTGGTCGCCTTTCCGACGGAGACGGTGTATGGGCTTGGGGCTGATGCCACGCAGGCGGAGGCTGTTGAGCGGATCTACGAGGTCAAGGGTCGGCCAACGACCAATCCGATCATCGTTCATGTCGCCGACATCGAGCGGGCGCGGCGGTATGCCGCGCAGTGGCCGGAAGCGGCGCAGAAACTGGCCGAGCAGTTCTGGCCTGGGCCGCTGACGCTGGTGGTGCCCAAGTCGCCGCAGATCGTCGATCAGGCCACCGCCGGCTTAAAGACGGTCGGCTTGCGCGTGCCCAACCATCCGGTCGCCCTCGAACTGCTGCGCGCCTTCGATGGAGCGATCGCAGCGCCCAGCGCCAATCGCTCAGCCCGCGTAAGCCCAACGACGGCCCAACACGTCCGCGACGAACTGGGTGATCTCGTCCAGCTCGTTCTCGACGGCGGCCCGTGCGAGGTCGGGATCGAGTCGACCGTGCTGGACCTCAGCGGCGACATGCCCCGCATCCTGCGGCCGGGCATGGTGACGCGCACCATGATCGAGCAGGTCATCGGCCCGGTGCAGGCGTCGCGCAGCGTCACCGATGCTACCCAGCCGGCCTTGTCGCCCGGACAGCAGCCGGTCCACTATGCCCCCGTTACACCGGCGTACCGCTACACGGCTACGCAGGCCAGCCGCCTGGCGGCTGAGGGGGCCGGCATCATCGACATCGGCCAGATCGATCAGCCGCGGCAGATCGAATCGGTCATCACGCTCCCGGCTGATCCGGAGCAGTATGCCCGCCACTTCTATGCCGCCCTGCGCACGCTCGATGCGATGGGCCTGCGCGCCATCTACGTCGAGATGCCGCCCGATTCGCCGCCGTGGATCGCGGTGCGCGATCGCATCCGCCGCGCAACCCGGCCGCTGGCGTGAAGCTTGTCACGCCACGCACCTGAAGGGCGATCGCGAAGGTCCCGAAGAGGGTTAGCCCAATGCTGGAGGGTCCGCCTTGGCGGATCGGAGATGGCTCGTCGGTCTCGCGCGTCAATGGCGTGTCGAGGGCGAATTGCCATCCGCCCCTACTGCACATGGATTCAGGTACTGCAGAGTGCAGGCTCATGCCGTGACGACGACGGGGTGTGGTTGGGGGGCGGCGTCGGGCGTTGGGATGACATGCCGCATGGCGGTGCGCAGGGGCTTCTGGGTGACGGCAGCCAGGAACTGTCGCTGGGACAGCGGCACGTGCACCATCGCATCGACCAGCCCGTCGTGGATCGCCCGCACGACGGCGGCCAGGTCGCTGTAGGATGTCAGCAGGCAGCGGCAGACTTCGGGAAACTGCCGGCTTACGGATGTCAGGAAGTCGGTGCCCCCTTCCTGCTGAAGCAGCCGATCGGTCACCAGCAGCGAGGCCCCAGGGTTCTGCTTCAGGCAAAGCAGGGCGCGCTGGCGCGACAGCGTCTGCACGACGTCCACCCACTGACACGCCTGGCGGGCCACGGCCCGCAGCAGACGCGGTTCATCACAAACAGCAATCACCTTCGCTCGTTTCATGTCGGAATGCGGTCCCCCAATTTTGCATGCGGATGCCGGGGGGCTGTGTTCCGAATATCGTGAGCAATGCTGGGCGACTTGAGCCGCGCCGCAACAGCGTCAGGAATTGTGCGAATCCGGTGGATTGCTGAGCAAACGTTTACAGCGAAATGACGTCGCCGCAGCGATACGTTTCCAGCAGTTGCTTGAACTGATCGGTGAAAACGAAGTTGTGTTCGGGGAAGGCGAGGCCCGACATGTTCTGATCGATGTGGCTGAACATCATCTCGATCTCGGCGACCGTCTGGCCGTCGCAGAGGATCTGGCCGCTGGTGCTGGCGCCATGCTCGGAGAGTTGATCGATGCGGGCATGGAACTCGATGGCGTCGCCGGGGCGAACGAGGCGATGGAAGGTCGCGCGCGTGATCTTCGCGAGGATCACCTTCTCCGCAAACTTGCGTGCCTCGCCGACCAGGATCCCAGCCGTCTGGGCAAATCCCTCGAC
The DNA here is from genome assembly GCA_937904525.1 of uncultured Phycisphaerales bacterium. Taxonomy (GTDB): domain Bacteria; phylum Planctomycetota; class Phycisphaerae; order Tepidisphaerales; family Tepidisphaeraceae; genus CALEKX01. The sequence goes on along the minus strand of CALEKX010000038.1, from coordinate 46,310 downwards.
CATCAGCGAATGCGGGACGATCGGGAAGTCCGGATACAGATCGTGCAGATGCTCCTCCGCCAGCGTGGCGTGCTTAACCGCCACGGCTGACTTACCGCTTTCAAATGAGAGGAACTTGTCGATCCAGATCCAGCGCATCGCGTGTCAGTTGGCAGTTTGCAGCGTTGAGTTGTGAGTTACCAGTTGCCAGTGAATGCTCATCGGCGGTCAACAACTGGCACCTGACAACTGGCCACTGGCAACTATCCATTGACCTTCGACTGAATGTAATTCACCACCGTATCCACCGTGAACTGCACGTTCTCGATGTTGGGATCCTTCTCGAGCTCGGTGAAGTCGAAATGGGGCATGCGCTTCTTCATTTCGGCCAAGCCTTCGGGGGTGATCTTGCCGTCCTTGACGTAGGCGGCGTTGGTGAACAGGTCCTCGGGGAACATCTCGCCGCGCGGGATCTTGATCCCGAAGGCCTTTTCAAGGCGGAAGGCAATGTCGAGGAAGTCGATCGACTCAGCGCCCAGGTCGCCCCGCAGCGTCGCCTTGGGGGTCACTTCCTCATCGTCCACGCCAAGCGCGTCAACGAGGACTTCCTTCACCTTGGCATAGATTTCATCACGGGACATGGCCATGTTCAGTTCCTCTGTCGTGGTTTGATGGTTATCGAGATTCCGCCAAGAGGGCGGGGGTTGAGAGTTCTGTTGGCTTGATCAGATCCCACCGGCGGCGATTGTGTTCGATCAGGCGGCTATCGAGCTGCGCCAGACCGGGGTTTCGTTCGCCGAGGCTGAAGTATGCCAGTTCGACGCGTGCCTGCAGGGCGGTGGCGTCGTTGACCGAGCCGGTGGCTTTGAAGCTGGCGCCGCCTTCGGTGTCCTTGATCCACTGCACGTCGACGCGAAGGAAATTGCCCGGAGCGACGAACGTGCCGTACTTCACATTGCGGGCTTCCCGCAGCACCGCGATGGACTTGGCAAAGCCGTTGCGGTGATGCATCAGCCAGGCGGCGGCCTGCGTGATGGCTTCGAGCATCATCACGCCTGGCAGCACGGGAAACGTCGGGAAATGGTCGGCAAGGTACTCCTCAGCCAGGGAGACGTGTTTGACGCCGACGATCCGCTGGTCGTCCAGGTGTTCGATCTTGTCGATCAGGTTGAACTTCACGCGCTTCCCTGCGTTGCCACTCGTTTCCCGGCTTGAGCCCGTGTGTTTCGAGACTTTTATCGGGCCTCGGCGGTCTTTGCAAGCGTCGCCCGGAAGGGCGGGTGCCGTTGGCGGCCCAAGCCGGGGCAATCCGCGACATGTTACCGGGCCAGCGGCTGGATCGGAAGCCGCCCGATCGCGGAAGGTTGCGTCCTGCCGCCCGGGCGGGGATGATCCGCCAGCTATATGGCTAAGCTCGATCCGGCACAGGCAGCCGAGTCCCTGGGCGGCGATGCGCCGCTATATAAGAAGGTGAGCTGGGTCCTGTACGACTGGGCCAACAGCGGCTACGGGCTGATCGTGATCGGCCCGGTCTTTGCGCCGTACTTTATCAATGTCCTGCTGCCTGAACTGGACGCCGGGTCCGGACAGCATGGGCTGACGGTCGGCGGGATCACGATGCCGGGCAGCGCGGTGATGGCGCTGCTGACGTCGGTGAGCATGGCGCTGATGGCCGTGGCTGCGCCGGTGCTGGGGGCGATCGCGGACATCAAGGGGTGGACCAAGCGGCTGCTGACGATTTTCGGCGTCAGCGGAGCCGTCTTCACGATGGGGATGGCGCTGCTGTCGCCGGGGCAATGGCTGCTGGCAGCCGTGCTGTACGTGCTGAGCAATGTCTGCTTCGGCACGTCGTTCACGTTCTATAACGCCTTCCTGCCGAAGCTGGCGCCAGCGGAGAAGCAGGGAAGCCTGTCGGGCTGGGGATTCGCAGCCGGCTATGTCGGCGGGGCGGTGGCGCTGATCGGCGTGCTGCTGATGGTGAAACACGACCCCAGCCTCGTGCCGCTGGGGCTGGCGCTGTCGGGCGTTTGGTGGCTGGTCTTTTCTCTGCCGGCGTATCTGTTTCTGGATGAGTTTCCGCCGATGGCTCGGGATGGCGACGGCGGGCCGCTGGTGATGGCGGGATTTCGGCGCGTGGCGACGACGTTCCGGCATATCCGGCAGTACCGGATGCTGTTCATCTTTCTGCTGGCGTTCCTGTTGTACAACGATGGGGTGGAGACGGTGATCTCGATGTCGCCGTCGTATGCGACCGATTGGCTGAGGATCGAGCAGAAAGAGCTGATCGGCATCTTTCTGATCGTGCAGTTCGTGGCGTTTGGCGGGGCACTGCTGTTTGGATACCTGGCCGACTGGTTGGGCAATAAGCCGGTGATCGTGATCAACCTGCTGCTGTGGGTGGCGGTGTCGCTGGTGGCGATGGTGCTGACGCCGGACGTGCGGATGGAGCTGTTTGGATGGGAGCTGACGGCTGAGGGAGTCTTCCTGCTGCTGGGGATCGGGATCGGCATCGTGCTGGGGGGCGTGCAGGCGAGCAGCCGGGCGCTGATGGCGCTGCTGGCGCCGCCGGCGATTCACAACGAAGCCTTCGGTTTCTTCTCGATCAGCGGCAAGTTCGCGAGCATCTTTGGGCCGCTGGCGTATGCGGGGTTCGCGACCGCCTTCGGTCCGCGATGGGGCGTGCTGGCTGTGCCGCCGTTCCTGATCGCAGGGTTGATCGTGCTGTTGCGGGTGAAGGAGCCAGGGAGAGGGGAATAGAGCGACGAAGCGACGAAGGGGGTTGTAGGGGCACATGGCAATGTGCCCTGGAGCGGGGGTTGCTCTTCGCGATGTGGACGCGCTGCGGGGGGCGGATTGCCGTCCGCCCCTACACGTGCGCGGGGCGGTGTCGTCGCGCGAGTGACGTTTACTGCGCCTGGCGGAGGAGCCGTAAGGCAGGCCATTTGCCTGCCGTTGGTCGCTCATGCGGTGCGCGTGGCAGGCAGATAGCCTGCGCTACGTGTCCGACGCGCGGAGGAGGGATTCCAAGTCGACCGTGGGATCCTTGAGCTGCTCTTCCAAGCCGCCAACCTGGAGGCGGCGGCGGACCATTTCGGCTGTGGCGGTGGCATCGGGCGGTTCGGAAGCGTCGCGTGGACCGACGGAGATGACCTGCGCGACGCGCCCGTCGCCGGCTACGCCGATGTCGAGGAACCGCGGCGATTCGACATTGCACTGGCCGCGGATGAGCCGCCGCTCGACCAGCCGAGGCTCGCCCCAGCCCGTGGCTGACAAGCCGAAGGCTTCGGTGAAGAAGTGCGTCACCGCGGCAAACCGCTCATCCCCGCCAGCCATGTTTGTTCCCGCCAGCCGGCCGGTGGCACGGGCGTGCTCCCAGTGCTCGAACTGGCGATGCTTGCCGAACAGCGGATCAAAAATCGCGCTGCAGTCACCGGCTGCATAAACATTGGGCACGTTGGCGCGCGCATGATCATCAGCAAGAATGGCGCGCTCGGCATCGATGCTCGTGCCGCTGATCAGCTCACGGTTGACCTTCGTGCCGATCGCGGCGACGACCATATCCGTCGGAATCTCGCCGTCGTCGAAGACGACGCGCTGCACGCGGCCATCGCCCTCCAGCGAGCGTGCGCTCTTTTGCGCATGAACGCGCACGCCATGGGCCTGCAGATAGCGGGCGATGAACCGGCCTGTGGTTTCTCCGGCAACGGTCTGCCACGGATAGGCGCCTGCGGTCACCAGATCGACAGACAGGCCCATGCGCGTGAGCGTGGCGGCCAGCTCGACAGCCAGCAGTTCGCCGCCGATCACCGTCGCAATGCCCCGGCCATGATCGTGCCGCCGGCCTTCCGTACGTGCTTTCTCCACCGCATGATGCAGGCGATCGGCATCGTCAACCGTACGGAAGTAGTAGACGTTGGGCATCTGCGCCCCGGGAATCTCCAGCGGACGCGGCGTGGCGCCGGTCGCCAGCAGCAAACGGTCGTAGCTGATCTCCTGGCCGTTATCGAGCATGACACTTTGCCGTGCCACGTCGACGCGCACGGCGCGGCAGGCGGTGTGCAGCTCGACGTGCTGGTTGTCGAACCAGTCGGGGCTTTGCGTGAACAGCGACGGCCGCTGGCGGCGGCCCAGCAGGTAATCCTTGCTCAGCGGGGGGCGATGATAGGGGCGGATGGGCTCCTGCGCGATCAGCATGATCGCGCCGTGGCGGTCGTGGAGGCGGATCGCCGCGGCCGCTTCACTGCTCGCCACGCCACCGCCAACCAGCAGGTACTTCACATGAAGGCTCATGGGTTTTGACGCGGCGGGTTGTGGTCACCAGCTTCGCGTCACCTCCTGCATCTCATCGGCAAACCGGATGCCGGAACTGATGGACGCGACTGCGGTCGCGACAATGGATTCTAGGCTTCGACCATCTCGGCATCCATTGCCTCGATGGCCGCATCCTCATCCGTGGTCAGTGCCGACGGCTCGCTGGCTGCGGTGGTGTCGGCGGTGTCCTCCTGGGTCTCGCGGAACAGCTTCTGCTGTTCGGCGCGGCGGAGGCGCTTGGTGCCGGCGCCGGTCAGGACGGCACAGCCGTTGCCCAGGATCATTTCCAGATCCTGGCGGAGGGTCGTGCTCGGCTTGATGAACAGCTCCGTATCCAGGCGGATCATGACCTGCTGCGAGCCGTTGACGGGCATCTCGACGTAAACGGGCGTGTTGCCGTGGCTGGCCTTCAGAATGTCGCGCACCTGAGCGAGCACGGCAGGGGTGTGCTTCGACGGGTCGAGTTTGATCAGCAGGGCCGTCGCCAGCCGCTGAACGGCTTCGCTCATGGAGATAATGTCGTTGACGACGAGGCAGGGCGTCTCGCGCTTGCGGTCGATCTTGCCCTTGACGAAGACGATGCTCTCGGGGGAGACCAGCGCCGGGTCGCGCTCGACCAGTTCGGCGTACTTGTCCGCGAAGACCATCCCCTCGATGCTGCCTTCGAGGTCTTCGAGGTTGATGATGGCCCACTTCTGCCCGGCGCTTCGGCCGGACTTGGCGATGCGCGTGCGCACCTGCGACAGCATGCCGCCGATGGTGACGTCGGTGCCTTCCGAGCGGTTCATGGCGTCGCGCGTCGAGTCGGTGCTGAAGTGCTCGATCAGCGACTGGTGTTCGGTGAGCGGATGGCTGGTGATGTAGAAGCCCAGCACGTCCTTCTCATGCTTGAGCATATCGGCATTGGAGAAGGGGGGCACATCGGGCAGCGGATGTTCGACCTTGGGCAGGGGCGAGTTTCCAGCCGACTCGGTGAGGGCGGCAAACATGTTCATCTGCCCGCTGCGCTTGTCGGCCTGGGCTTGCTGGCCCATTTCGATGGCGCGGTCGAGGGCAGCCATGAGCTGCGCACGATGGCCGCCGGTGCTGTCAAACGCGCCGCACTTGATGAGCGCTTCAAGCGTGGCGCGGTTGACGGTGCGCAGGTCCACCCGCTCGCAGAAGTCGTAGATGCTGGTGAACGGGCCGTTCTTCTCCCGTTCCGCGATGATGGCCTCGACGGCCTTGGTGCCGACGCCTTTGACGGCGCCGAGGCCGAAACGGATCACGCCGATCGCGGATTGCGGATTGCGGATTGCGGATTTCGAGCCGCGTCGTTTGCCGTTCTCGGCTGGTTTCTCGTAGACCGGCGTGAAGTCGACGCTGGAGATATTGATGTCGGGCGGGAGGACCTTGATGCCGCGGGAGTCGCCGACCTGCATGCGGCGGCACTCGTCGATGTATTCGACGACCTTTTCCGTAGAGCCGGATTCGTACGTCAGCAGCGCCGCCATGTACTCCACCGGGTGGTAGGTCTTCATGTACGCCGTCTGGAAGGCGACGATGGCGTAGCGTGTGCTGTGCGACTTGTTGAAGCCGTAGCCGCCGAACTTCAGGATCAGGTCGAAGATCTCTTCGGCCTTCTTGCGGTCGATGCCCTTGGCGATACAGCCATCGATGAACTGCGGCTGGAACTTGGCAATGATGTCGGCCTTCTTCTTGCTGATGGCCTTGATCAGCTTGTAAGCCGAACTCAGCTCGATGCCGCCGAGCTGGTTGAAGATCTGCATGACCTGTTCCTGATAGACCATGATGCCGTAGGTCTCTTTCAGGATGGCATCCATGATGGGGTGGACGCTGGGGACGGCTTCCCGGCCATGCTTGCGGTTGCAGTACAGCGGGATGAGCTCCATCGGACCGGGGCGATACAGCGCGTTGGCTGCGATCAGGTCCTCGATCCGGTCGGGGGCCATCTTCATCAGCAGATCCTGCATGCCGCCGGATTCGAACTGGAACACGCCGCGCGTCTCGCCGCGGCAGAACAGGTCGAGCACCCTGCGGTCCGCCAGATCGATCTTCTCGATGTCGATGCGGCCACGCTCGTCGAGCGGCGCGCCCTGCTCGGGGGCGTCGACGCCGCGGGCCTGGCGTGTCTGGTACTCCAGCTCGATCGATCGTGTCAGCACGCTGAGCGTGCGCAGGCCGAGGAAGTCCATCTTCAGCAGGCCGACTTTCTCAGCCATCGGGCCTTCGAACTGCGTGAGGATGTTGCCGTCGGCGTCGCGATACAGCGGGACGATCTCGTCCAGCGGCTGATCGGCGATGATGACACCGGCTGCATGGCAGCCCGCGTTGCGGCACAGGCCCTCCAGCCGCTGGGCGATGTCGATCACCTGCTTGATCTGCGGATCTTCCTTGTACTGCTTGACCAGGTCGGGCACCTGGTCCATCGCCTTCTTGAGCGTCATGCCCGGCGTGCCAGGGATGAGCTTGGTCAGGGCGTCGATCTTGGCCAGCGGAACGCCCATGACCCGCCCGACGTCCTTGCACGCGGCCTTCGCAGCCAGCGTACCGAAGGTGATGATCTGCGCGACGTGGCCGTACTTGTTGCGGACATAGTCGATGACGCGCTGGCGGCCGTCCTGGCAGATGTCGATATCGATATCGGGCATCTCGTTACGGGACGGGTCCATGAATCGCTCGAACAGCAGGCCGTAACGCAGCGGATCGACGTTGCACAGCCCCAGCAGGTAACCCACCATCGTGCCGACGCCCGAACCTCTGGCGCCCACCGGAATGCCGTTGTCGCGGGCGTAGTTGCAGAAGTCCCAGACGATCAGGAAGTAGCTGCAGAAGTTCTTGCTGATGATGACCTGCAGCTCTTTTTCCAGGCGGGCGCGGATCTCGGGCGAGACATCGCGCGTGCCGTAACGCCACTGCAGACCCTCTTCGCAAAGCTGGCGCAGGTAGCGCTCGTCGTCCTGCATCGCGGCAGCCGAGTCTTCGGCAGATTGCCCCTCGGCTGGCACACCGCCGCCGCGCAGGTTGCTGAGCAGCAGGTCTTCGCGAAGCTTTTCTTTCGGGACGCGGTAGACCGGGGCGTAGCGCTTCGAGAAATCCAGCTCGACATTGCACATGTCGGCAATGCGGCGGGTGTTTTCGATGGCCTGATCGAAGTGGCCGAGCGCCTCCTGCATTTCCTGCGGGCTCTTGAGGTAGAGCTCGGTCGGATACTTCAGGCGGTTTTCGTCGCTGACCAGGCGGCCCATGCTGATACAGCACAGACAGTCATGGGCGAAGTGGTCCTCGGCTTTGAGGAAGTGGACGTCGTTGGTGGCGACGAGGCCGACGCCCAGCCGCTTGGCCAGGTCAGCCAGCTCGGGGTTGACCTGGTCCTGCTCCTTGATGTGCTTTTGCACCTCGATGAAGAAACGATCCGGGCCGAGGATGTCGAGGTACATCTCGGCGATCTCCTTCGCCTTTTTCGCGTCGTGCTTGAGGAAGGCGCTGGCGATCTCGCCGCCGAGGCAGGCGCTGGTACCGATGAGGCCGGCTTTGAACTCGCGCAGCACCTCCTTGTCAATACGAGGCTTATAGTAGAAGCCCTCGCGGTAGGCGATGCTCGAGAGCTTGACGAGGTTCTTGTAGCCTTCGAGGTTTTCAGCCAGCAGCAGCAGGTGAAAGGCGGCATCGCCGGGGTTGCCGGTGGGGCTGGATCGTTCGCGGCGGTCGCCGGGAGCGATGTAAGCCTCCATGCCGATGATCGGCTTGATGCCGGCTGCGACGCACTCGCTGTAGAACTCGACAGCGCCGAACAGGCAGCCGTGGTCGCTGATGGCGATCGAGTCCATGCCCAGCTCTTTCGTCCGCGCCACCAGGTCCTTGATCCGGCAGGCGCCGTCGAGCATGGAATAGTGGGTGTGAACGTGCAGGTGGGTGAACGAAACGTCGGCCATAGCGCGAGAATACACGCGATTTCAGACGACGCAAACCGTCGCAGGGTTGTCGGCAGTTTACTGACAAGGGGGCTGCGCGAGGAGCTCACGAAGGGGCTCACGCGAGAAACTAAGAGGCGAAGGGGGACTATGGGAGGGTGCTTTCAGCGAGAGGCAGCACTTCGTGGCGCGGGCATCTTGCCCGCGATTCTGCACCGACAACGCGGGCGAGACGCCCGCGCCACGGGTGTTGGGGGAGTCCTTCTGTGGAGGGACATCGTTCCGGCCGAGGCCATGGCGGCAGGCGAGGCTTGATCCTCCTTTATCTCTCTCCGCGTCTCCGTGTCTCTGTGGTGAAACTGGCTCTCCGTAAGCCGTTAGCCCTTCTTCAGCTCGGAAATGAACGCATCGGCTTCGGCGATCGCAGTTTCCATGTCCTGGATGAGGCGTTGGACGTCCTGATCGATCTGGGCGGCTGTGCCTTCGAGGCTGGAGATGGCTGCCGCGTTGAGGTTGTGCTTGAGGAACAGGACCTGGTCGTTGAAGGCCGCCAGGACGGGCTTCATGCTGGCTTCGCTGCGGCGCATGGTGGCGATCAGAGCGTCATAGCGCTCGCGGGATTCGCGCAGACGCGCCTCGCTGGCGCGGCGAAGCTCGGCGTTCTCGTACTGGGCCAGTTCCTTTTCCCATTCGGAGAACATGGCTTTGGCGACGGATTCGACGCCGTCGATGCGGTCGGTGACGGCCTGGGCGCGGTCGCGGCAGCGTCCGTATTCGCGGTTGAGGCGCTTGTACTGGGCTTCGAGGTCGCCGCCGGAAAAGCCGGTCAGCTCCTGGAAGCGTTCGAGCGTGGTCTTGAACTGCTCCTTGGCGCCTTCCTGGGCGTCGCGGGCTTTTTCGACGCGATCGACAAGGATATCTCGCTTGGCCCAGCCGAGTTTCTCCCAGGTGCTGTAGTAAGCGTTCTGGCAACCGGCAAGAGCGAGAAGGACGACGGCAACAAGTGATGCAGTGTGTTTCATGGGATCTCCGATAGGCTGTGGGGGCGATTGTATCGCCAAGCGGGCCGATCCGTCACCCGCCATTTCGGAATCCCGCGTGCTATACTGTTTCAGGAGGTCGCGACCGCCATGACACGCATCAAGGCCCATTTCGACGGGAAGGTCATCGTGCCGGACGAGCCGATCGACCTGCCGGCGGATACGCGGCTGATCATCACGGTCGCTCCTGCCGAAACCAACGGTACGTTGGCCCATGGCACCGTGGGTTTCATCCAGGAGCATATGAAAGGGCGCGAGCTGGCCGATGACGAGGCGGACCTGATGAAAGCCATGATCGAGGAACACTGTGAGCGAATCGACCCCGATCCCAACGTGGACCTTGACGCGGTTCCTGATGGACACGAATGTCGCGATCGATCTGATGAGAAGGTCTGAGGCCGTGCAGGGGCGGCTTCATCCTGCGGCCACAAGCTACCGGCCTGCTGTTGTGCTTGGGGAACTGTACTTCGGGGCGCTGCGGTCGAGACAAGTTCAGGCAAATCTCGCAAGCATCCAGCGGCTGACGGCGACGTCCATCGTGCTGGATATCACCGTCTCCATCGCACGCCGGTACGGTGAGCTTCGCTGCGCATTGGCGCGCAAGGGAAGACCCATCCCCGACAACGATACCTGGATCGCAGCCACGGCGCTGGAGCATGGTTTACCAGTCTTGAGTGCCGATGCCCATTTTCGTGAAGTCGATGGGCTGACCGTGGTAGCATGGTGATCTCATGCCCCTCAACACAGACCTGGCCAAGCTCTTTGCCACGATGGCAGCCGTGATGGACATCCGGGGGGAGAACCCCTTCAAAGCCATCGCGTTTTCCAAGAATGCACGCGTGCTGGAGTCGACGACGGTCGACCTCCGGCAAGCCGTCGAAGACGGCACGATTAAGCACATCCCCGGCATCGGGCCGGCCAGCCGCAAAATCATCGAAGAGTACGTCCGCACCGGCCGCAGCGCCGACTACGAGCAGGTCGTCGCCAGCATCCCAGCCGGATTGCTGCCGATGCTTGATATCCCCGGCATGGGGCCCAAGACCATCGCCCTGCTGTGGAAAGAGCGGGGCATCACCAGCATCGAGGAACTCGCCACCGCCATCGAGCAGGGCAAGCTCGCCGGCTTGAAGGGGTTAGGTGAAAAGAAGATCGCTGCGATCCGCCAGGGGATTTCGATGCGCTCGCAGGCATCCCAGCGGCATGGCTTGCCGATGGCAATGGCCATGGCTGAGGCGCTTGTGGAGCGCGTGCGGGAGATCCCGGGCGTCCAGCGGGCGGAGATCGCCGGCAGCCTGCGCCGCGGACGCGAGACGATCGGCGATGTCGATCTGGTCTGTGCGCTGGATGCCGGGGCGAAGGGGGAGGACGTCACGGCTGCGTTCGTCCAATTCCCCGAGGTCGAGCACATCAACGGCCAGGGGCCGACGAAGGCGAGCGTCGTGACCTCCGGGGGGCTGCAGGTCGATCTGCGGATCGTGCCGCTGGAGTGTTTCGGGGCGGCGTGGCTGTACTTCACGGGCAGCAAGGATCACAACGTCCGCTTGCGCGGGCGCGCGCAGGATCGCGCAATGACGCTCAACGAGTGGGGCCTGTATCGCCTGGAGGACTACGACAAGGCGAAAAAGGAAACCGGCAAGCCGCCCGCCGCTAAGCCCGTTGCCTCCAGGACCGAAGCCGACATCTACAAGGCCCTCGATCTGGCCTACATTGAACCGGAGCTTCGCGAAGATCGCGGCGAGATCGAGCTGGCAGCGGAGGGGAAGCTGCCGCAACTGGTCACGATCGCCGACATCCGCGGCGATCTGCACTCGCACACCCGCGCATCCGACGGCACAGCGACCATCGAACAGATGATCGAAGCCGCCATTGCGCGCGGATATCAATTCCTGGGCATCACCGATCACTCGCAAAGCCAGGCGATCGCCAACGGCCTCAAGCCCGATCGGCTGATGAAGCATGTCGCTGAGATCCGCCGGATTGCGCAGCGTTACAAAGGCTTTACGGTGTTCGCTGGCTGCGAGGTGGACATCCTGGCCGACGGGCGGATGGACTACGAGGATGCGATCCTGAAGGATCTGGACTTCGTGATCGGCTCGCCGCACAGCTCGTTGAAGCAGCCGGAGCAGAAGGCGACGGATCGGCTTGTGCGGGCGATCGAGAATCCGTACGTCGACATCATTGGCCACCCGACCGGCCGGTTGATCGGCCGGCGCGATGGCTTGCCGCTGGATTTCAGCCGCATCTACAAGGCGGCTGCCGCCACCGGCACCATCCTCGAGATCAATGCCAGCTATCCGCGCCTGGATCTCACCGACGTCCGCGCCCGCGGCGCGCGTGAAGCCGGCGTGCGGCTGACCATCAACACCGATGCTCACAGCACTGACGGGTTTGAGGAAATGCGGTGGGGGATCTGCGTCGCCCGGCGCGCAGGTTGCTCGCCGGCAGACATCATCAACTGCCTTTCGGCTGAGCAGTTACGGCAACTGTTCAGCCGCAACCGCCGATGAGCTTGCCTCATCGTCTCTCGGCGCAACGGCCGATAATGGCGCCTCAAGCGGCCTTGCTCCCTCGCCGATTCAATGGTAGTTGAATGCCCAACCTGTCGACCCTTCTTGTGTCCTTAGGGGAAAGCCAAGGGAACGTGATCGTAAACCCAGAAGGGGGGGAGTTTTCCGTATGACCATGACAACACGAGCCCGGACCGTTGAGGTCCGGCATCCGTGCTTTCGTTGCTATGTGTTTGGCTTGCTGGTAGTTGCGTTGCTGGCAGTCTGTCCATCTTTTGCCGCCGCCGACGCGCAGGAGGCGATCGAGCGGGGACGGGCGTTGCTCGAAGAGCAGACGTACGACCAGGCGACAGCCGTCTTCCGCGAGGTGCTCGACGCCGATCCGCGCAATGTCCAGGCGCTGCATGGCCTTGGCCTGTGCCAGTATGCCGGCGGCGATCGCACCGCGGCGGCTGAGACACTTCGCCGGGCTGCCGAGATCGCAGGCGATGCGATCGACGCCGCGCTGGCCAATAATCTGGCAGCGATCGAACTCGAGTTGGATCGGCCGATGGCTGCCCTTCAGGCGTGCGTGCGGCACCTGCAGCGCGTGAAGGGCGTGCCCGATGAGAACGTCCTCAATGCGCTGGGCATCGCGCTGGTGCGGGTCATGGCTGAGAACGGCTCGTCGAAGGAGGTCCAAGCCGCCGGCGCGCTGTATGTCCGCCTCAATGCCAAGTTGGAAGCCACCCGGCCGGGGCTGAAGCGGTTCGGGACCGAGTGGATCCCGGCTGACGAGTTCCAGGCTGGTGCCGTTCCCGTTTTCCCGCCGGCCATCGAGATGGTATCGCTGGGATCGGCGCTTGCCGAAGCGCCCCAGGAGCCGGCTGTCGCCGATGGCCCGGCCGTCGCCCCTGGCGATGCGGTCGCGGTGGGTCATAACAACGCCAATCCAGCCGACAACGCCACGGCTGATCCCAAGTCGGTCGATGGTGTCGCTGTTCCCATCGGCCCGCAACTTCTGCTGGCGCCGTCCCACGTCGTGGGCACGGCGAGCAAAGTGCAGCTCGAGTCGCCGCAGGGGAACACGATCGAAGCGCGCGTCGTCCGCACGGATGAGCCGCGCGGCCTGGCGCTGCTCAAGGTCGACGGGACGCGCATGGCGTACTTCAACCTGGCAGACCAGTGTCAGCCGGGCGAGGTCGAATGCGCCGCGGTGGTTCAGCCGACGGTGTTCAACATCGTGCCCGAAATCGTCCCCGGCAAGACCGCCGTTGAAGACGACGCCTGGCGCGTGTATCTCCAGAGCGCACCGCGCTTTGTGGGTTCGCCCGTGCTGCAGGGCGGAAAGATCGTCGGCATCGTTGTCGATTCGCCGCGCGATGGCGCTGCACGGTTGATCCCCGTGCAGGACTTCCGCCCGTGGCTGGGCGCGGAAACGCCGCGTCACACGATCCTGCCTGCCGATCCGCGCAGGGCGCTGTATCGCGTGACACCACGCGACTAGTCATCTCCGATTGCAGCGGGGGGCTGAAGAAAGAAGTGCTGTCCAGAAAAGACATCGGACCGGAAGGGAGCCACCACTTCCGGTCCGATTCAGTTTCTCTTCAAGAGAAGATAGCACGCTGTCGCGATCCGTCAATACATAACGTCAGAGTTTTTCGCGCGACGTGATCTGGATCACTTCAACAGCGCGCGCAGCATCGGCTCGAGTTGCGACCACAATGCGGCATCGCGCGAGGCCAGCAGCAGGTTGGTGCGCAGCCAGTCGACGGGATTCCCAATGTCGTGACGACGCGCCTGCAGCACGACACCGTGGATCGGTTCGCGCTGCAGCAGCAGGCGCAGCGCATCGGTGAGTTGTATCTCGCCGCCTTTGCCCGGCGGCGTTTCCTGCAGGCACTGGAAGATGGTCGGTGAAAGCACGTAGCGCGCGGCGATGGCGAATCGGCTGGGCGCGTCCTGCGGGGAGGGTTTTTCGACGAGCGTATCGAGGCGCAGCACGCCGGGTTCGATTGGCTGGCCGCCGACAATGCCGTATCGGCTGACCTTCTCCGGCGGCACCTCCTCGAGGCCGATGACGCTGGTGCCGAAACGCTGATAGGCGTCGATGAGCTGCCGCGCGGGCGGGACATCGCCGACGAAGATCGTGTCGCCCAGTAGGCAGACAAACGGCTGATCGCCGACGTGATCGCGGGCCTGCAGCACGGCATGGCCCAGCCCGAGCGGCTGACCCTGACGCGTGGCGTGGATACGCACGGACGCGACCAGCCGGTTGATCGACGCCAGCAGATCGCCCTTGCCCTGCGACTCCAGGCGTTGTTCCAGCTCCGGCCATCGGTCGAAGTGGTCCTCGATGGCTTTCTTGTCACGCGAGGTGACAAGGAGCACATCGCGCACCCCGCCGGCTGCGGCTTCCTCAACGACATATTGGATCGTCGGCCGGTCCAGAACCGGCAGCATTTCCTTAGGCACAGCCTTGGCAGCCGGCAACATCCGGGTTCCAAACCCCGCAGCAGGTATGACAGCTTTCGTAATCATGGATCTCGTAACCACAGAGACACGGAGACGCGGCGGAATGATAAGGCGTGCATGACGAATGATGAATGATGCATGATCTGTCATCACGCAACAATCACCACTCGTCACCTATCTCCGTGTCTCCGTGGTTCATCTGCCTGGGGTCAATCTCCAAATATAAGCGGCCTGAAGACGGTGCAGCGAATTTCGGCCAGGGCGTCGACCAGTTGCTGGTACTGGCGTCCGTCTTTGTACAGCCCGCAGATGGCGCCGCCCGAGCCGGCGAACTTGGCGCTGGCGCCGGTGGCGCGGGCGATCTCCACCATGCGGTGGTTCTCCGGCGCGACGCTCATGATCGTCCGCCGAAGATCGTAGTTGGCGTTGATCACCTCGCCCAGCGCGTCCCAGTCGCCGCTCATCAGGGCGTCGCGCCCGCGATCGGTCAGCTCGCGGTAGGTCTGCATGGCCTTGACGACGGTCGGATCGCCGGCATCGTACAGAGCGCGCAGGTTGCGGTGCGGTACGTCACTGACCTCCGCCCGGGATGGGTCGTAGGCCACGTACAGCGGCGGCAGTTTGGGCGGATGCAGGGGGATGTATTCGCCATAGCCGCGGGTGGTCAGCAGCTCGCGGTCAAAATCCATGTAGACGATGCCTTCGTAGGTCTGGATGACCCGGTCCTGCAGCCCGGCGCTGATGCCCAGCTCATCCCGTTCGACCGACAGGATCAGGCTCGGCATCAGGTGTTTCTCGATGGTGACGCCGTAGAACTGCTGCAGCGCCCGCACGGTGGCGCAGATGATCGCGCTGGAGCCGGACAATCCGACCAGACGCGGGATGTCGCTTTCAAACCCGATGGTGAAGTTGCGGTCATGCAGGTCGATGCCTTGGTCGCGGCACCAGTCATGGAACCGCTTGACCGTCGCCTTGATCAGCCGCATGGCGCCGTAGTAGCCGTGCAGGCGCTGATCCCGCAGGAAGTCGCGCACGCTGTCGAAGCGGGCCAGGTCGCCGTGGCCGGGCAGGATCTCGAAATGCGGGCTCTCCCAAAGCCGAACCGTGGCTTTGAAGTTGCGGATGATGAACGAGATCGTCTTGCCGTAGTAGCCGTCGGAGGGGTTCCCGACCAGCCCGGCGCGTGCATATGCGTGTGTGGTGATGATCATGGATACAAAATTGTGCGGGAATCAGGCTTGTATGCGGCCAAGCAGCGCCTGCGGATCGACCTGGCGGCGCACCGGCACGCCCGTGCGCGCGTCGCCCCCGATGATCTCAAATGGAGCAGCCTGACCCTGCTGCGCCGCGGCGAGACGCCGCGCGACATACGCAGCCATTTCCGGGCCGACACGCACCTGCAACTGTTCACGCAGCAGCGGCTCGATCTTTGAGGGATCCATCGCGGCTTCCTTCCCGTGCAACCACTCGGCTCGATGCATGGCCGGTCCGCCGAGGCGGACGCGGCGCCGTCAATGCGTCAGACGGTTGACGCGGTACAGGTAATACCCGGAGTCCGTCTGTAATCCTACCGGATAAACCTGTTGAGCGGCGTCCAGATCCGGCAGGGGACGCTGGACCAATATGTAATCGGCATCATACAGGTGTGCGACGCGTTGCAGGTGCTGGCCGTTTAAGTCGTTATAACGGTCCTGGATGGCGTCCAGGGCCGCGTCAAACGTCGGACGCTGCAAAACCGTCAAATCCGGCAGATCCAGCACTGCCTGCAGGCGGTCGCGCCACTCGGGGATCTCGCCATTGAGCTGCGGCACGCCCTTGAAGTTGATCACGATCGCGCGGCGGGCGTGAAGGCGGAAGCTCTGCTCCTGGGGCGGCACGATGAAGACCGCGTCGACCGGCGTGTTGTGCTGCACCCAGCGGCAGACCTGCAGGTACTGCTCGTCGTCATCGGGCAACACCTGCGCGCCAAGCCATCGACCCCAGGCCAGGTAGATGATCAGCGCCATCGCCACGATGCCCGAAGCGTGCAGCAGGTCATGCCGCCACCGGCGCCACGGCTTGGCGTAGATCAGTTCGTAAATCGCCAGCACGGTGCAGAGGATGATCACCAGGCCGGCGGTCCCGCGATGCCGCCAGACGAATCCAGCCAGCCAGTCGATAAAGGCATAGCCCGTGCGGCTGGTGACAAACAGCAACGTCACCGCGACAGCCAGCACGATCGGCAGGGCGAACAGCGCCCATCGCACGACGCGGCGGTTCCACACGCCCGCGTTGTACAGCAGGTAAGCGGCCCCGACGCAGCTCAGCATTTTCACGTAGATGCTGAAGCGGTAGAGGCTGAGCTTCACGAGCGTTTCGGAGACGTAGAAGATCCCCGCGCCGATCAGGGCAACCACCAGCAGGGCGGAGATCAGCAGGAAGATCCGGCTGGCCTGCTGCCAGGCGTAGGCGGGGGAGGGGGGATCTGAAACTTCAGATTTGAGATCGGAGATCTCCGATCGCTCTTCCTTCGCTCTCAGCCATGCCGCCCACACAGCCAGCGGGATCGGCAACACAAACGTCACCCAGATGACCACCGGCCAGGTTGACGGGTCGTAGTGGTGCGGATGCCGCAGACGGACGTACAGGTTCACGTACTCGTCCATCGGCAGCGTGCGCGTCTGCGACCAGACCGCCATCGCCGCGACCACGATGTTGCCGATGCTAATGCCCAGCACCAGCAGCGTGCCGATGACAAAGCCGCGGATGTTCGAGCTCCGCACGACTTCCCGCACGGCGGCCATCCCATGCTGGCCCGAGCTGCGCCAGGTGTCCCACATCCGCCACAGGTTCAGCGCCCCCCAAAGCCCGATCGCCACCAGCGCATGGTTCAGATGAAACAGGCCGGCCACACCCAGCCACAGCCCGGCCAGCCCCGGCTTGCGGGAGATCCAGAAATACATCCCCCACAGCATGGCGACATTAGCGATGTTGCTGGGCAGGAAGGCCTGGTCCTGCATGAACTCATACATGCCCAGTCCCACGCCGCCGCCCAGCACATAAAACATCAGCACCGACAGCAGGTAGGTCATGCGCGTCCCGCCCAGCCGGCGCACGATCCGAAACCACGCCAGGTGCATCAGAAAGATGCACACAAGCTGACCGGCCAGAAACGCCGGCTCGACGATGTTCCATCGGAAAAGCTGCCGCGTGAGGATGCCGAAGACAGCGTGATACTGCAGCGTCTGCGTCGTAAACCAGTCTCTGGCAAGCAGTTGCCCGCCGGAGGCCTGGTGCATGGCGTCGATCAGATAGACGTTGTGGTTCGATCCTCCGAACTGATACCCCCGCACGCACAGCGTCAGCGTCATCGCGAAGGCGATCGCGAACGTCCCCGGCAGCACCTCAAAGCGCACGCGCTCCCACGCCCGGCGCAGCACGCCGTCCGCTGAAAGCTCAGCCGCCAAGGATGTATCAGGACCTACAGCCATGGGCGGCCATTGTCCCCGTTGGGGTACGGTTTGTCATCTCTGTGGAGTCTGTGGCGACCGCGCCGAGCCTTACTGCCGCCGGGGATGCAGGAGTATCGTCCCCATCCCCAGCAGCGACAGGGCAGCCGGCTTGGGAATGGCTGTCACCTCGAAGATGCAGACGCGAAAGGCGGCTGCGCAAGCTGGGAAGTCTTACGGATGGGGGGCTGGAGGGAAGGCCGATTGGGTCGTGGCGAACTGCCGACCGTTCAACCGTCGCGAGATTGTTCATCCTTGCGGACGATCTCGATCACCACCCACACGTCGGATTGGCGCCACCGCTGGCCGCGCTGCCAACGCGGACCGCGCGGAGCCCGCGTGTTCCCCTCGTCCACCCCGACCATGGGCGCGTCTTCCCAGCGGTCGATGATCTTCGCGGTGAGGTTTTCACTGACCCGCGAGCGACGCAGGACCACGTCCAGCAGGTGGGCTTGCCTTTGCTCATCGGTCAGCCGCTCGCGCGATCGCTGCATGTTCCGCTCCCACGTGGTGAGCGTATTGCGATTGCCGATGTAGAACACCCGCTGGCCCTGGCCAATCGCCCGCTGGATGATGCCAGCTTGCAGCGCCGCCAGCTCGGTATCGCTGCGATTCCCGATGAAATCGACCAGGAACTGCGCCCGTTGCGGCTGAAGCCCCTGCGGTTCGGTGGGGTCCCTGTCTCGCAGCCGCCGGAGGGATGCCGTCTGGAACGTGCTGGGCGAATAGCACCGGTAATCGGCGACAAACTGCAGATGATGCAGCACGTTGTTGTTGCCGAAGACGATCGACCCCTGCGGCGCGATCTCCACAAATCTCCGAGCCCCTTCGTCCAGCGACAGGCTGCGGCGGAAGTCCGCTTCCAGTTGCGGCTGGGCGTTGAACACCTGCACAGCCGAGGCGATCAGCACCATCGATCCGACGATGATCGGCACAGCAACCGATCCGCGCCGCGGCGGCTTGAGCGTGCGCATGTAGTGCGGGGCATCATGCACCCATCCGCCGATCAACGGCACGAGCGTGTGCAGCAGCCACATCGCCGCCAGGATGAACCCCGGCAGGAACGTCAGGAAAAACCGCATGTAGCTGACGCCGTCATTGTCGGGCGCCCAGTAGTACGCGGTGTACAGCAGCACGCCCGGCACGATCCACGCCAGCAGCACCATCGCCAGCCGCCACTGCCATCGCAGCATCACGGCCAGCCCGACCACCCCCAGCGGCAGGACAAAGAACAGTCCCGTGTTGTTCAGCAGGCGGATGGTCGTTTCCCAGTTGTCCCGGAAATACTCCCACCGGAACCCGGTGCTCTCGTTGGTCGAGTCATACCCGGTGATATCGCCAAACCAGAAGAGGTTGAACGTCACCAGCAGGGCGATCGGCAATGCCCACCAGGCCATCATGACCAGCGCCTGGCGCCGTCGGCCGTAGCGGTGGGGCGGGGCGGCTTCGTCTGTCGCGTCGGCTTCGGCATTGGGACTGCGCCTCTCGCTGAAGGATGCGAATATCGCCACCAGCAGCAGGGGCAGGATCAGCAGGCCTTCGGTGTAGCGGATGGTCGCGGCGTAGCCGAGCAGCAATCCTGCCCCGCGCGCCGTCCACAAGCCGCCGCATCGCCACCATCGCAGCAGCAGCACCATCCCCCACACGACGCACATCAGCGTGGAGGCATGGCTGTTGGGGTTGTTGGTCAGTTGCAGCGTCACCGGGCTGCTGGCCAGCAGGATCGCGCCCAGCACGGCATAGAACCCCGGCACGACCTGCCGCAGGAGGAAAAACGTTCCCAGAACCGCCAACGCCATGCAGACCGGGCTGACCGCATGGGCCATCGCCACGCCATGCGCCGCGCCCCCGATCCAGAGCATCACAGCATAGATGAACGGTAAGCCCAGGGGGTACTTGGGGTAATAGGTCTGATGTGGCGTGCCGATCCACATCATGCCGACGAATCCCCAGGGATCCTCCGGCGTCAGCCCCATCGACAGCGTCCGCGCAAACTGCTTGCCGCCGACCAGGTAGCCGTTCTGATCCACCCCGGCGTTGGCTGGCGCCCAGTAATGGCCGAACAGCCCCCAGAAAAACAGCCCCGCGACGGCGATCGCCACGATCGTCCAGACGATACGCGGGAGGATCCCCTCGATCGTCCAGGCGGAGTGGACCGGATCGGCGGTGGCAACGGACGATGAATCGTCCGCCACGGGCGCGGAAAAGGTGTCGCCGACGGGTGCCTGGTCGTCGGCTTCGGAGACTTGGGTGGATGGGAGCGGGATCGAGGTGATCGACATACCCTCCGTTGGCGTTCCAATTTCTGTACGCCGATAGGCGGCAATTGTTGCAGGCAAGGTCGTCGGGCGGGAGGATTTGTGCTGAGCCGGCTGTCGAGTAATGTACGAACCCCATGCGATGACGGATGCCAACCGCGCCGCCCCATCCCTCGCATGATGTGGAGATATCTATGGCCAAGCATACGGTTGTCCTGATTCCCGGCGACGGCATCGGCCCGGAAGTCACCGCCGCCGCCCGCCAGGTGGTCGAAGCCGCCGGCGCCGACATCGAGTGGGTCGAGCTGCCCGCCGGCGCCACTGCGATCGAGCAGGGGCATTCCAACGTCCTGCCCGAGCGCACCCTCGCCGCCATCCAGGCCCACAAAGTCGCCCTCAAGGGCCCGGTGACGACCCCCGTCGGCAAGGGGTTCCGCAGTGTCAATGTCCAGCTCCGCCAGAAGCTCAAGCTCTATGCCGCCGTCCGCCCCGTGCGCAGCCTCGACGGTGTGAAAACCCGCTTCGACGGCGTCGACATGGTCATCATCCGCGAAAACACTGAAGGGCTGTACAGCGGGATCGAAAATGAGGTCGTCCCCGGCGTCGTCACCAGCCTGAAGGTCGCCTCCGAAGCCGCGTGCCTCCGCATCGCCCGCTTTGCGTTCAATTACGCGGTCCGGCGGAATCGCCGGAAGGTCACGGTCTTCCACAAGGCCAATATCATGAAGCTGACCGACGGGCTGTTCCTGGAGTGCGCCCGGCGGGTTCGGGCGGACTATCCGCAGATCGACTATGAGGAAGTCATCATTGACGCCGGCTGCATGAAGCTCGTGCAGGATCCGACGAAGATGGACGTGCTGCTGATGGAGAACCTGTACGGCGATCTGATCTCGGATCTGAGCGCGGGCCTGGTCGGCGGGCTGGGGGTGGTGCCGGGCAGCAACATCGGGGATGAGGCGGCTGTTTTTGAAGCCGTCCACGGCAGCGCGCCGGACATCGCGGGCAAGGGGATCGCCAATCCGCTGGCCTGCCTGATGAGTGCGGTGATGATGCTCAATCATCTGGGCGAACAGGCCATCGCGGAGAAGATCAAACGCGCGTATAACGCGGTCCTGGCCGAGGGTAAGCACCTGACCCGCGATCTTGGCGGCACTGCGACGACGGCGGAGTTCACGCAGGCCCTGATCGATCGCCTGTGACGGCAGGTTTCGGGATGCCCAATCGGGGGGCGGAGGCTACTCCGCCCCCTAAGTTATTTCCAGAGATCGACATGCCGCACAAGCGCAGTCGCGAGGAGGAGGCCATCACTCTGTCTCCCCTCTACCGTTTCGTGGCTTCGTCGCGCCGTCGCTGCTTCACCCGTTTCGCATCTCGTGTACCCCCGAGCCCCTTCCCCTATTGCCCCGATCGCCTCCGCGCTGCTCCAATGGATGCATGGTCGAGATTCGCATCAGGAGCTGGGACGAGCTGAACCAGCGGCTGTACCAGGGATCTTGGAAGCAGCCGTTGGCGCGGTGGCGCAGCGACTTCGCCTACCGCGGCATGAGCGACGCCTCGGTCAACCTCGGGACAACGCTCCTGCGCCTCGGCAGCGACCCGTCCCGCAAGGAGAAGCACCTGCTGCGCAACTTCCGCAAGTACGCCAGCCGACAGGCGGCAGAACAGTCGATCTGGGACTGGCTGGGCCTGGCCCAGCATCACGGCCTGCCGACGCGCCTGCTGGACTGGACCTTCTCCCCGCTGGTCGCGCTGCATTTCATGACAGCCGACTTGGAGGCCTACGACCGCGACGGGGCGGTTTGGATGGTCGATTTCAAGAAGGTGCATGCCCTGGCTCCGGCCCGGCTGCGGGAGGTCCTCGATGCCGAGGAAGCCGATGTCTTCACCACCGACATGCTGGCAAGTGTCTGCAACACGATGGAGAAGCTCGATCGGCTTTCCGATGAGGTCTTTGCGGTTTTTTTCGAACCGCCGAGCCTGGATGAGCGGATTGTGAACCAGTTCGCACTGTTCAGCATGCTGTCCAGCCCGTCGCACCGGCTGGACACCTGGCTGGAAGCCCACCCGGACCTGTGCGTCCGGTTGATCGTCCCGGCTGGGTTGAAATGGGAGGTGCGTGACAAGCTGGACCAGGCGAACATCACGGAGCGTGTTCTGTTCCCCGGCCTGGACGGCCTGTGCGCCTGGCTGCGGCGGTACTACAGGCCGCGGCACTGAAAAATCAGCCTGCCGACGGCTGAATACGTCCCGCTGGAGGCATCGCGGCTGCTTGCGACACCCTGCCGGGGGCGGTACGATCTACCGCTTCAATCGATCTGACTGATGTTCCTGCCGAATCCGCCTGGAGTCGTGCCAACATGCGATTGACGGACATTCTCAAGCCAGCCAATATCAAGGTGTCGTTGCAAGCCGACAACAAGACCGACGCCATCAAGGAACTGGTCGAGTTGCTGGCAGCCAACGGAGATATCGCCGACTCCAGGAAAGTCCTCGATGCCGTGCTGGAGCGCGAATCGACGCGCACGACCGGCATCGGCAACGGGTTGGCTATCCCCCACGGCAAGTGCAGCGGCACGACCGAGCTGGTCATGGCCATCGGGAAGACCGACAAGCCCATCGACTTCCAGTCGATCGACGGCCGGCCGGTATCGCTGATCTGGCTGCTCAGCTCCCCGCCCGACAAGACCGGCCCGCACATTCACGCCCTGGCCCGCATCAGCCGGCTGATGACCATCGATAAGTTCCGCCAGGCCCTCCTGCAGGCCACCACCGCGCAGGAGATGTTTGACATCATTTCCAAGCAGGAAGACGCCCTGTAATTGGCGATAGTCGGCCTGCCGGGGATGCGCGACGGGAAAGCGCAAAGATCCCAGAGACCTCAAAGATCACAAAGCACCGATGGTGGCGCGGGCGTCTCGCCCGCGATTGCGAGAGGGAACGCGGGCAGGATGCCCGCGCCAGGAGATGCAGCGAAGGGTCCACCTTGGCGGACCAGTCCTTCGTCCCTCCGTCGCTTTGTCGCTTTGTTGCTTGCTCCCCCAACCTACCTCACCGACTTCAGCACCGGATCATCCGTCTGTTCAATCAGCTTCAGATTCGCCTCGATCAGCCGGTTGCGCGTTTCGACGCTGGCAGCCGAGCGCAGGCCATCCTCGGGTGTGTTGAAGCAGTAATCCAGCATCTTCTCGATCGTCGTCTCCGCGACGTGCAGGCGCGTATCGCTCGACGCGTAGTAGATGTACAGCTTTCCGTCAGGCGTGGGGATCATGCCGTTGCAGAAGACAACATTGGAGACGTCGCCGACGCGCTCCTCGCCCTCCGGTGCGATCAGATAGCCCGCCGGGCGGGCGATGACCTTCCACGGCTCAGCCAGGTCGGTCACGAAGGCGTACAGTACGTAGCGCAACCCGGCGGCTGTGTTGCGCACGCCGTGCGCCACATGTAGCCATCCCCGCGGCGTCTTCACCGGCGGCGGCCCCTGGCCGTTCTTCGATTCCTTGATCGTGTGATACTGCCGCGGATCAATGATCGTCTCCTCGCCCACGACGGCGGGGTTGACCGAATCGGACAGCGCCCAGCCGATCCCGCCGCCCGAACCGGCTGAGATGAAATCATCCTGCGGCCGCGTGTACCAGGCATATTTGCCGTCGACGAACTCCGGATGCAGCACGACGTTGCGCTGCTGGGGCGAGCGGGACTTCAGATCCGGCAGGCGCTCCCACGTCTCCAGCTCCCGCGTGCGGGCGATGCCGGCTTGCGCGACGGCAGCCGAGAGGTCGGGATTGCTGCGGTCCTTCCGCTCGGTGCAGAAGACCCCATAGATCCACCCATCTTCATGAGCCGTGAGGCGCATGTCGTACACGTTCGTGTCCGGATCATCCGTCTGTGGCATCGTGATCGGGTAGTCCCGGAATACGAAGCCCTCGGTCGGTCGGTCGCTTTCAGCCACGGCGAAGAAGCTCTTGCGATCCCACCCCTCGACGCGCACGACGAGCACGTACTTGCCGTTGTGCAGGATCGCCCCCGCATTGAAGGTGGCATTGACGCCCTGACGCTCGATCAGATGGGGATTGGTCGCCTCGTTGAGGTCATATCGCCAGATCAGCGGCGTGTGGGCAGCCGTGAGCACCGGATGTCGGTATCGCAGGTAAAGCCCGTTGTCCCAGTCCGGATCGACGGCGTTCGGCCGGGTAATGAGGTTTCGGTGTGTGGTGATCAGTTTCTGAAGTCGCTTTGAGAAGGGGCCCATAGCCCGAAGATTCTACGGCTTAACGCGCGGTTAATCTATTGGCGCTCGTTCAAGCCGGATGAACAGGGACCGGCGCCGTTGCGGCCGCGTGTGGCGCGTGCGATGGCCCTTGCCGGTTGTGTCCTCCATCAGCAGGATCTGCCCACCGGAGAAGCGGCGCCTCTGGCCGGTGCTGACCTCGATCTCAATCTCGCCATCCAGCAGAACCACGTACTGCCGGCAGGGCGCCGGATGCCAGTCATAGTCGTAGTCCGGGTCGTTTTCTCGGAAGACGACCGACACCGCCGGCTGGGGCGCGCTCAGCCGGCCGATGATGCCCGCATCGGCCAGGTCGATCGGCACATCTTCGAAGTGCGACTCGCCGTGCTCGTCGGCGTAGATGCGCGTGACGGTCATGTTCGGCCTCCCAATGCGGTCACGGTGCTCAGCATCGCCTGCACCAGTTCGACCTCCTCCTGTGACACCGTGTGCGGTCGGCCGGGGTAGCGACGGACGGTCACGTCCGCGCCCATCGCCCGATACACCTCAGCCGTCTGTTCGACGCGCGACCACGGCACATGCGCATCCGGATCTCCGCTGGCCAGCAGCACCGGCGTGCCGGCGAACGATCCGCTGTAGGCTGCGCGATCGACCTCCTGGCCGATCAGTCCGCCGGTGAGCAGGGCGATGCCGCCGTAACGCGCCGGATGCGCGGCAGCAAACTCCGCAGCCAGGCAGGCGCCCTGCGAGAATCCCAGCAGGATGATCCTGTCTCGCGCGAATCCCGCATGTTCGACCTGCGTAATGACCGTCTCCACCGCCCGCAGCGCCGAGCTGAGGTACGGTTCGTTCTGCTGGCGCGGCGCGAGGAAACTGTGCGGGTACCAGGTGTTGCCGGCTGCCTGCGGGGCGAGGCACGCGATGCCGCGCACATCCAGTACGCGCGTCAGGCTGAGGATCGCGTCAGCCGACGCGCCCCGGCCATGCAGCAGGATCATCGCGGCAGACGCCTCCGCCAGCGGCGCGCCGGCATGTCGGATCGGCTGATCGGCGTGCGGATCGTTCATGGGGTCGCCTCCCGCGTCAGCGACGGCAGGGATCGTTCCAGCACAGCCCGCTGCCGTTCCAGCCATGGCGGCAGCTTGAGCGACTGGCCGAGCTCGGCTTCGGTTTCGTCGACGGCGAAACCGGGCACGTCGGTCGCGATCTCGAAGATCACGCCGCCCGGCTCGCGGAAGTAGATCGAGCGGAAGTACATGCGCTCCTGCACGGGCGTCACGCTGATGCCGACGTCGATCAGACGCTCGCGCAGGGCCAGTTGCGCGTCGTCATCCGGCACGCGGAAGGCGACGTGATGCACAGCCCCCGCGCCGAGGCGCGCCCGCTGGCCAGCCATCGGGGTGACTTCGATCCACTGGTTTGCCCCTGCATCGAACCCCCGATTCGGGCCGTCCGATGTGCGTTCCGGCAGACCGAAAACATCCGCCAGGAAGCGTGCCGTCGCTGCGACATCCGGCACAGCCAGTTGTACGCCCGCGAACCCGCGGATCGCCATCTCGCCTGGCGCGCCGCCCGCGGTCCGGGGCACCGCCTCCGCCGGCCCCGTGCCTTCGACCAGCACCAGCCGCGTCGTGTGCGGATCGGCAAATGCGATCGCGGCCTGGCCGGCGATCTGTGTCTCCTGAGCGTCGACGCCCGCGCCCGCCAGCCGATCCCGCCACGCCGCAAGCGAACCTGCCGGCACGGCAAACGCCGTCTGCGCCACTTCGCTCGTGCCCGGCTTGCGGTCGCGGGCCAGCGGATGCGGGAAGAAGGTCATGATCGTCCCCGGCGAACCGACGCGGTCGCCGAAGTAGAGATGCCATGTCCCCGGGTCATCGAAGTTGACCGTCCGCTTGACCAGCCGCAGGCTGAGCACGCGCGTGTAGAAGTCGAGATTGACGACGGGATCGCCGCCGATCGCCGTCACATGGTGGATACCGTGGATCCGTGCGGGCATGGTGCCCTCCGTTGTGGTTGGTGCAGCGCCACCAGGCGTGGCGCCGCACGCGGGTGCGGGTTTATGCAGTCGCCGGTTCGCCTGGCGACGTCTTGCGCGCCGTCGCCGCCGTGGGAATCAGCCGGGCGATGGTCAGACGGCCAGGGCCCAGGAGGGCCAGTGCCACCAGCACCACGCCCAGCGTCAGCGTGTACTCCATCCCATTGTGCTGCAGGCCGAAGGCGCTGTTGTGGACCGTGACAATCCCGACCAGCATCGTGAACGCCATTGGAATCGCCGCCAGGCGTGTGCCGGTACCCAAAATCAGGACGATCCCGCCGAAAAACTCGGCTGACCCAGCCAGGAAGGCGCTGAGGACCGGTAGCGGTATGCCAAGGCTCTCCATGAACGCAGCCGTTCCGGAGAATCCGCCGCCGCCAAACCATCCAAACAGCTTTTGGCTGCCGTGATAGATGAAGACCACACCCAGCATGCCGCGGATCAACAGCAGGGCGACGTCGTTCAGGCGATTCTGAAATGCGGGATTCATGAGCGAGCTCCTTTCGTAGTTGTTCAAACAACTATTTAGAGAAATAAAAAGTCGGTGTTCGGTTCAGTCCGTTTGCTGCGCCCGGGCCTGTTCCAGAAGGGCCGACAGGTGCATCAGGTCCTTTTGCGTCATGTGGCCAAGCTGGTCACGGTGCAGCCGCGTGACTGGGTCGGCCAACTCTTCCACCAGCCGCTGCCCACGATCGGTCAGCGACAGCAGCACCACGCGGCGATCCGAGGCGTCCCGCCGGCGGCTGATCAGACCCATCTCGACCAGCTTGTCCACCAGACGCGTAATGTCGGGGACGGGTGTGATCAGCCGCCGGCGAACTTCCAAAGCCGGCAGGGCTTCATTCCCGGCGGCCTTCTCGCCAGCGAGGATTCGAAGGATGTTGTAATGCGACGCGCACAACCCCCGCTGACGCAGCAGGCGCTCAACGCCTTCGGACAGCCGCGCGAACGTCCGCCAGAGGTTCAAGAAGACCTCCTCCTCACGCGACGCGAAGGGATGACGCTTCCGGATCTCCTGTGCCAGCGATGGCTTGGGCATCGAAAACAGCTCCTGTCGATGCCTTCACTCTACGTTGAACAATAGTTGTGTCAACAAGTAATTTCCCGGCCGTGGTTGTGGTGCGGATGCCCTGAAGCGAGAACGCGGGCGAGACGCTCGTGCCACAATGGGGGTGAAAATCGTAGGGTTCGCCCTGGTGGACCAGAGGGGAGTGGTCCTTTCGTCGCTCTGTCGCTCTACCTAGGCTACACCCAGGCGGTGGCGGCGGAGTTCCAGCCTTTGCAACTCGCCAACGATACGCGTCAGTAGAGCGGAAGTGCGGCGGCCTTCGATGTCATCCTCGAGCGCCTGGAACTGGATCCCCGCCCGGGCGCTCGTGTCCGAGACCTGCCGCGGCCCATAGCAGAGGCGGCCTTCCATCAGCAGGCGATCGTCGCGAATCGCCAGCTCGATGCGCAGGCGATCATCACAGCCGATGCGCGGGAACTGGCCGTTGTGTTTGTGGAGCAGGACCCCCAGGCCGCCGATGCTGATGTCCCACAGTTGGACCGGCACCTCGGCTGCGGCCATCGGACGGTCGGCCAGGTGCGCGTCCTTGCCGATGCGCCAGATGCGCAGCGCCAGCTCGAAGTCGTCGGGCACGCGCACGCGATAGCTGAGCCGTCGCTGGACGACTTTGACCTGGCGCGGCTGCTCGACGAGCACGGCTTCGACGGTGACGCTCGCGTTAATGCGATAGGCGGGATCGCGCTTGAGCAGCCGGCTGCTGAAAATGGCCTTGTTCTGGCCGGTCTTGAACGAGACGCCGACGGGCGAGGCGCTGGCGATCAGTTGGTCGACCAGGGCGGCATCATGCGGGGCTGACTCCAGCCACAGACCCTCGGGATCGTCGCCGAGAAAGCGGGACTTGTAGTGCCTGAGCATCCCCGCGGATGGCAGGGAAAGGACGGCTCCGCCGTTTCGAGCAACCGCCTCTTCCAGCACCTTTGCAGTGGCGTCGTACATAGCTCCGCAGTGAGTTAGATGACCGAAAGAGGACTGCTGAGGATGCTATCGGCAGCCTGGGCACCCCAGTTGAGCAGGGCGAGGCAACAGTTTGTAGAGGGCAGGTGCTGGTCGGCAGGCAGCGGGCAGCACCCGAGTAACAAGACACCAAACCCACAACAAGCAGGCGGTAGGGCAGGGTGCGCGGATGCCCAGCGTTTTCATCCATGGTTAAAAAAGTTTGACCCGCGACACCCTGTCGCGTAGAATATCGCGTTTGGAACAAACGTATGGATCAACAGGATACCAAGACCCTCATCCTCGATGCCGCCGAGGTCCTCTTTGGCGAGCATGGCTTTGATGGAACCTCCCTCCGCAAGCTCACCAGCACTGCCGGTGTGAATCTGGCTGCCGTTAACTACCACTTTCGATCAAAAGAGGGCCTGCTCGATGCCCTCTTCGCACGCCGGCTCGAACCCATGAACCGCCAACGGCTTGACCTGCTCGACCAGATCCAGCAGGAGTATGGCGATCAGCCTTGGCCGCTGGACAAGGTCGTCCACGCGCTGGTCTGGCCGCCCTTGAAGCTGTGGCATGACCGCGAAGGCGGGGGAGATCGCTTCCTTCGCCTGCTGGGCAGAATTCACTCCGAACCAAGCCCGCAGGTGCGCGCCCTGTTTGAGCGCTACTTCGCTGAGATCGAACGCCGCTTCACCGAAGCCTTCGCACGGTGCCTGCCCAACTCCAGCGCGCCCGTCCACCTGTGGGGCGGGATCTTCACCATCGGCGCCATGGCCCATTCGATGTGCATGGGCGAACAACTGGCGCCGCGCTATCCAGCCCTCAATGACGAGAGTGCCGAAGTCCTCTGCCACCGCCTGGTGACCTACGCCACCGCCGGCATCCGCGCGATGGCGCAGGGGTGAGGTGTCACCAAGGAGATTTCACCGCAGAGACGCGGAGGCGCGGAGAAGGTGATTAGTGATTAGTGCGTAAGTTTGGCGCTTGGGATCTGGCAGCCTATGTGGATCGCTTGCGCCTTCGCGCCGCGCACACGGCGCCAACCGAATGACGCGGCAGGCGGGGGATCAATCCAAAATCAACCTCGGCGTCTCTGCGTCTCCGCGGTGAACCCAAAACTTCTGTCTTCTGCTGTCTTCTGCCTTCTCCGAAACCTACGTGTAATGCAACTGCACTGTAGCCGTGCAGTCCCTGTCCGCCACGACGCGCACCCAGTGCGCACTCAGGCCATCGGGGAAGACGTGGCACGCATAACCGTGCGGTCCGGTCTGGACGGTGGTGTAAGGGCTGAACTGGCCGTGGCCCATGAAGTCCAGCTCGATCGTGAATGTCACGTCGCCGGCGGCGTCGTGCTTGAGATGGATGCACTTGTGCTCAAAGCCGGTCATCAGGTACGGATCGCTCGGCTCGTTGGCTCGGATTGGCGTATTCCACCACGGGCCGCCCCAGCCTTTGGGCTTGCCGAAGGACCACAGGTCATCGGTCTTGCCCATCCACAGGCCTGACTGCGGCTCGCCCGTCGTGGGGCTCAGCCCGTGCGACGGGCTGGCGTTGTCAGCCCCCATCACCAGCAAGCCGCGCCACGAACAGAAGTCGCCCAGCACCCACAGATGCGTCGAGATCGGCCGCACGCCCCACACGCGTCCGCCATATGCCCACGGCGACAGCTCATAGAACATGCCGTGATGGTCCATCAGCAGCCGCTCATGCTCGGTCTCGCGGATGCGTGGCCACTCGGTCTGCCACTTGTGATCGAAGCAGTGCGACGCCTTGGGCAGGCGATAGGTTGTCCATTTGCCGTCGGCGGCTGTGAAGACCTTCATGATGGCTGACGCCTGGTCCCAGCCGGTGGCGAAGATCGTCCCGCCAAACCCGTGCCGGCCGGAGACACAGGTAAACGGTTTGCGCTCGAGGATCCGCCACTCCCTGCCGTCAAACTCCGCCAGCCGCCCCTGCGCCTGATCGCCGCGCCAGTCCGGCTCGTGATACTCATTTGAGCAGACGACCAGCCGGTCGAAGCTGCAGTAGCAGTCCTTGAAATGCACCAGCCCCTCCCCCTGCGTGCCGAGCACTTCCTGCAGGTTGAAGATCTGCCGGCATTCCAGCGTACGCACGTTCAGCTCGAACAGCTCGCCCTCCATGCACAGCACATAGACCAGGTTTTTCGGGTCGGTCAGGTGTTGGGTTGTCCCGCAGACGCGCAGCGGCTGAAGCTCCTTAACCGTGCGGATGTTGTGATCGGCGTCAATCACATGCGGGCCGATGATGAGCTGGTTGGAGGGGAAATGCACAAACCGGTTGGTGTAGGTGCCGTCGACGCCCCTGGTCTCGGGCACGATCTCCATTGTGAAATCCGGCGAAATCCGCCGCAGGCTCACGCCGCGCCCGCTTCGCTCCTTGTGCGAGTTGTAGTTCAGCACGTATAGCTTGCCGGCCCATGGCATAAGACAGCCGACGCCGCATTCGCTGCGCGGCGGGCCGAGCTCAGCCACCTGGGCCAGGTCGGGGAAGACGCCGCTGATCTGAAGGGCCTTGCTGCGCTTGAACTTACTCATGGCTTCTCCGTGGGGTGTTGATCGATGTGCGCCGCGGCGGCGCGAAGCACATTGGCGAGTCGGGGAATGTCGTCGTCGGGGATGTCGCCGGACAGCGCGATGGCTGCACCGCTGCCAGCCAGGGGCACGGCGATGGTCCGGATGCCCGGGCCGATCTGGCTGACGGCATAGCCGTCCTGCCGAACGCGGGCGATGGCCGCCAGCAGGGAATCGATACTCTCGAACCCCTCCGGCCGATCGCCCATCCGCTGGCGGATGGCGTCATCCGGCTCCAGTGCCAGCAGCGCCAAGCCGATGCCCGACCGGCTGGCGGGGTAGGGCGCCTGGCTGCCGATCGCCATGTTGGGCTGCATGTCGGACGAGGCGTGATAGAGGTAGCACGCCTTGTCGCGCCACAGCACGCCCATCGCGACGATGAAGCCGTGGGCATGCAGCGACGCCAGCGTCGGCAGAGCCCGGCGGAGCAGGCCCGAGCCGTGCAGCGCCTGGGCGGACAGCACATGCATGCCC
The DNA here is from genome assembly GCA_937904525.1 of uncultured Phycisphaerales bacterium. Classification (GTDB taxonomy): domain Bacteria; phylum Planctomycetota; class Phycisphaerae; order Tepidisphaerales; family Tepidisphaeraceae; genus CALEKX01. The sequence continues at coordinate 15,023 of CALEKX010000038.1, read as the reverse complement.
GGCCCGGGCTGATAGCGGCGATCTGGCGTCTGCTGGGCGATGCCCAGATGCGCCAGCGTCTTGAGCAGGCGGTTGACGCGTGTGGGTTCGAGGCCGAGCTGCCTGGCCAGGTCGCGGCTGCCTACCGGCTGATCACTTCCTGCCAGCGCTCCCAGGCAGGCCAGGCCGTCGATGAGGCTTTGATTGGGTTGGGCGGGCAGCGCCATAGCGGTGTTGCTATAATAGCAACAGTCCCGCTCGTGTCAAATTCCGAACCCCTCCCCCCTCACGCCGTACTAAAACAGCAGAAGAATCTTGCAAATTCTGCCGATAATGCCCAAGATTATCGGGTGCGGCACCAGTCGCACCGGGGACGGGTGGTCTGTCCCCAGATCTTTGATGTTCCGCAGCCACGAGCGCCCCCGGTCAACCGCAGGGGCATGCTGCGCAGTCTGACTTTCAGGAGAGGCCAGCCATTTCTGCCAACTTCCGCCACAACGAGCAGATCCGAATCTCGCCGGTTCGGCTCATCAACGAAAAAGACGAACAAGTAGGGATCGTTCCCACCTCCGAGGCGCTCCGCATGGCCCGCGAAGCCGGGCTCGATCTGGTCGAAGTCGCCCCGACGGCACGCCCGCCCGTTTGCCGAATCATGGATTACGGCAAGTGGCGCTATCAGCAGCGGAAGAAAGAGGATCGCTCCCGCGCCGCCTCCCGCGGCGGTCAGCTCAAAGAGGTCAAGTTCAAGACCGTCAAGATCGGTGATCACGATCTGATGATCAAGATCAACCGCGCGCGCGAATTCCTCAAGGAAGGCAACAAGGTCCAGTTCACGCTGCAGTTCCGTGGACGTGAGATGGCTCACCATGATCTCGGTCGCGAAATCATGGTCCGCATCAAGCAGGAACTGGCTGCCGTCAGCAAGGTCGAACGCGATCACAAGCTCGAAGGCCGGCGGATGACGATGGTCCTTCAGCCGGATCACAAGCCGGCCAAGGCCGCCGACGGCAAGCCCGCTGCCGGCAAGCCCGCGGTCGCAGGTGAGCGGCTGAACATCCCCGCGCCCGCAGCCCCGGCTGCCGAGCCCGCCGGATCGCCGGCCCAGTAAGCGCGACGCAGGCGCCAAGAACGCACAGAAACGATCAGTGGTGATCGGTGATTGATGCGTGAATCCGTCCGCACGGTTTCAGCATCAATGGCTGATCACCACTTTCTTTGCGCCGGATCGCGAGACATCAGCCGCATCGCACGTATCATGCATCCGTTATCACCCATCCGCGGGGTTGGCGCGCCTTTTGGTTTAGCTAAAGTCGGCACCCCATGACGTCCGGTCTGTTTGCACAGCTCGACAGCCTCGAAGCCGTCGTCACCCATCTCGGGCAGACGGCTTCGCAGACACCCCTCACCGGCTGGATCATGCTCGCGGTGGGGATTTTCCTGGGGGTAGCCGGGGGGCACTTTGCCAAGTGGCTGCTGCGCAAGATCGGCGATCGTCTGCGCCGCCAGGGCTGGACGATGCGCGGAACGGTCTTCGCCAATGCCGCGTCGCCGGGGGCGCTGCTGCTGCTGACGATGGGCCTGTCGTTCGGGCTGGCGTGGGTGGCGATGTCGCCGCCGGTGGCCGACTTCGTGCAGCGGGTCCTTACGCTGCTGTACATCCTCTCAGGCGGATGGTTCCTGTATAACCTGGTCGATCTGGTCGACCTGGGGATGCGGTACTACACCGCGAAGACCAGGAGCGCCTTCGACGACCAGATCGTTCCGCTGGTGCGCAAGACGCTGCGGATTTTCCTGGTGGTCGTGATCGTGCTGTTCACAGCCGAGAACGTCTTCAAAGCAGACATTACCGCCTGGCTGACAGGTCTGGGCATCGCCGGTTTGGCCGTCTCACTGGCGGCGCAGGATTCGCTGAAGAATCTGTTCGGCTCGCTGACGATCTTCCTCGACCGTCCATTTGCGATCGGCCATTTCGTGAACTACAACGGCTACATCGGCACCATCGAGCAGATCGGCTTCCGCTCGACACGCCTGCGAACGCTGTACGGGCATCTGGTCACAATCCCCAACTCCAACATCGTCGTCAGCGAGGTGGAAAACATCGGTTTGCGGCCGAGCATCCGTCGCGATATGACGGTCCGTCTGTCGCCGGATACGCCTGCCGACAAGATTGAGCAAGCCGTGCAGATCGTCCGTGAGGTCCTGTCATCTCCGCCGATCTCCGATGCCTTCGACATGGAAAAGCTGCCGCCGCGCGTCTTCTACGCCGAGCGCGAGCTCGAGTGCCACCGCATCGCAGCTTACTACTGGCATCATCCGGGTGACTTCTGGATCTACATGGCGCACGCAGACAAAGTAAACTTTGCCATCCTCCGCCGCTTTGAGGAGGTCGGCATCGAACTGGCTGTCCCTCTGCGGGCGGTGCGGATGTCAGATGCGGCAATGGGGCAGTCAGCAGATCAGCGGCCTGCAGCCGGCAGTTGATGTCCCGCTTCGAGCTGCGGCGAGTGACCGGTGACAAGGGACCAGTGACATTCCTGTCATCTGCGTTTACCTGCGGTCCCAATCCCAAATCGCGCTATGCCGCCGCTGTTGCCGTGGGCTCTGCCTCCGCAGGTTCAGCAGCCGGAGCCGACTGGGGCTTCACACTAACCCTCACCGCCAACACCCCCGACGCCACGATCATCGCACTGGCGATATAAAACACCCCGCGCGGGACTTCGTCGAACAACAGATAAGCCATGATCCCGGCGAACACGAATTGACCCATGTTCACGATGCTCACCACCTGCCCGCGCATGTACTTCATGGCGTGGTTCAGGATCGAGTGCCCGCAGATCGTCGGGATGAACACCAGGCCGAGGATCATCAGCACTTCTTTCGCGTTGTACGGCTGCGTCAGCGGATTGGTCATCACCAGCGATGCCGCGAAGCACAGCACGCCCGCGATCGCATAGACCGGCACGACATACAGCCACAGGCTGGGGATGTGCTGATTCCGCCTCGCCAGCATGAGGTATCCAGCGAAGGTGAACATCGATCCGAAGCAGACAACGTCGCCCCAGAAGTGATCCATGCTGACCGACAGATCCCCCCATGCCAGGATCACCAGCCCCGTGATCGCCAGCAGCGTCGCCAGCAGTTCGCTGGCGGTCAGCCGTTCGCGCACGCCCAGGAACAGCAGGATCGGCATGACCGCCGGCACGAGGTTGACGATCAGCGACGAGTTGGCTGCCAGCGTCATCCGCGCACCGATGTTCCAACTGACAAAATGCACCGCCAGCAGGACGGCTGGCATCACAGCCGCCCGCAGGTCGCGCCAGTGGAAAACATCAGTAAATTGCTTTCGCTTGCGGAGAAACAGCGGTGACAGGACAAGCGCTGCCAGTATCAGCCGCTGCGCCGCCAGCAGCGCAGGATCCATCCGGCTGGCCTGGATCATGATCACAGCCGTCGAACAGCAGTAGACCCCAAACACCAGCAGGGGGATTTGAAACCAACGCGGAATACCCATAGTCCCGCAAGTCTCCCCGAGGGGAGGCAGGGCTGCAATATCTCAGCGATGAAGCGACGAAGGGCGTAGGGTCCGCTTCAGCGGACCAGTGATCTATTGCTCCTGCGGATCGATCGGCGACAGGAGCATGCTCAGCGTGCAGTCGACCACGGGCGACGGGCAGGACCAGACCAGCAGGAACATCGCCTCGCGCGCCAGGCGCTGCGCGGGATGATCGGCCAGCAGGGCGGATCCCTTGTACAGCGCGACGGCTGCATGCGTGATCCGCACGGCAAGATCATTGACGGCCCCGCGCACCGCCGCGGATGCAGCGGCCGGATCGGCTTGGGATGAGGTCGGACTGCACAGCTCATGCAGTTGCGCGCGGATCTCGGCCAGCCGGCGGCCCAGGCGCATGTGGGCGTCGCGCGCCTGCGGCGCCGGATGCGCGGCGATCAGGTCCAGTGCCGCCCGGCACAGCCCCATCGCGATGAAGGCCTGCCCGGCTGGCACGCTCTTGCTGCGTGCTCCCAGCACCTTCTCGGTTGGGCCGGCGAGCACCCAGTCATCCGCCAGCCGCACGTCCTCGCACTGCACCAGGGAGGTCCAGCTCGATCGCAGCGCCACCAGCGGCATGGGCGGATCGACCGTCACGCCTTTCAGGTTGGTCTGCAGCACAAACAGCAGTTGTTGGCCGTCATCGGTGACGGCGCCGGCGACGATGTGCTCAGCCCTGGCGGCTCCGGTCGACCACGGAATCACCCCGCGCAGCCGCCAGCCGCTGGACTCGCGATGCGCCCGCAGCGCAGCCTCGCCGTATCGACGGCTGGTCGTGAGCTGGGCGATGCCCACCGTCGCAAAGGACTCTGCGCGGCAAAGCTGCCGCAACAGCCGCTCGCGGTGGGGGAAATCGGCCTGATCGGCGATCATCGCGACGGCCGAGTCGCGCTGGGTGAGGATCAGCGCTGTCGCCACCGACGCAGCCGCGATCCGCTCATAGCGGTGATGCAGCTCCAAGGCGTCCAGATCCTCGCCGCCGAACTCAGCCGGAACGGCCCATCGCATCGCCCCGATCCGCCCCAGCTCGCGCAGGTCATGCTCCGGCCAGGTGCCACTGAGGTCATGGCCGCCAGCCCGGCTGCGAACGCCCTCGAGCACCATGTTCAGTTCTTCATCCATGGATTTCATCGTCGCCGATCTCACACGGTTTTGCCGTTACGTGCGCATCAGTCAGCACCTATAGCATATCCGCCGGTGGGCAAGAGATGCCCAAAAACGCACCGGAAAGGTGTACCTGCCGCGCTGAAGCGATATCATAGCCCCCTGCATGTCAGCGAAGGCGTCCAACCCGAGCCTGCTGCCGAGACGCGGGTCTTTCGCGGCAGCCATGCGCGCCCTCGGCCATGAGGATCTGCCGGCGTTGATCGTCATCGACGGCCAACCGCACCATCGCGTGCGCACCGTCAAGCATGACTTTTTCGCCGCGACCGGCTTCTATCAGGACGCCGCCGGCCGGCGGGCAGTGGTGAAGATCAGCCGAAAGACCGACTTCTTCGGCCTGCCGATGGAATGGCTGGGCCGGTTCCTCTGCCGCCGCGAGGTGCGCTTCTATCGTGAGCTGGCGGACCTGCCCAACGTGCCGCCGGTAATCGGCCTGATCGGCCGAACGGGCTTTGCGCATTGCTACGTGCCGGGCCGGCCCCTGGCCAAGGGGGTCAACATCCCCGATACGTTCTTTGACGAGCTCAATCGCCTGATGACGACGCTCCACGAGCGCGGCATCGCCTACGTCGACACCAACAAGCCGGAAAACATCCTGCTCGGCAACGACGGCCGCCCGCACCTGATCGATTTCCAGATCAGCCTCAGCCTGCGCGATCTGGGGGATCATGTGCTGGCTCGCTGGGTACTGCGAAAGTTTGCCAATGCGGATCGGTATCACATCTGCAAGCACAAGCGGCGCCTGCGACCGGACCTGCTGCGTCCGGAAGAGGCGGAGATCGTCGAACGCCGAAGCTGGCCGATCCGGCTGCATCGTTTCCTCACGCGGCCATACTTCGTGGTTCGCCGGCGCCTGATGCGGCGGCTGCAGGAACGCGGCCATATCCTGCCAGCCGGCAGCAACTAGACCTTTCATCGTGAGATGTCATGAGTGACAGGCATAGCGACATTGTGCGGCGAGTCTTGGGCGGCCTCATTGCGATGGTGGTGATCGCCGCCGCGATCTGGATGGTCGGCAGGGGGGCGTCGGGCAACGGCGGGACCAACGTCGCCGCGCCGCCGGCCATGCCGGCTGCGGCGCAGGACGTGCCGACAGCCGAGCTGTTCGATCAGCTTCGCGGCGCGTTTCATACGCCACAGGCTGATCAGTCCGACGATGCGCTGGCCGTCCGCATTCCCCGCGACGACGTACTCATCATCGTCGACGGCAATGAGGTGCCGACGGCTGCCGGCGTCGAGCACACCTTTTACTTCTTCCGCTGTCCCTGCGGTACGCTGCTGTCGCACGGCTCGTTCCTCCTGCGGGAGTACGAGATCAACGACGTGATGGACACCCTGCGGGAGAATCTGAAGTTCAAGATCATCGGCACGTCGCCTTTCCTGCTGCAGGAAGAACCGCGCATGGTGATGCTCCGCTATCAGGCGGAAGGATCCGCCGAGGAGCTGTCGGCTACGCTCAACAGCGCCTTCCGCTGGATCGGCGAAGCCCGCAATCAGCCTCAGCCGATGCATTGACAGTCATCGCTCGTTCGCACGGCCCAAGACGCCGCGCCCGGCGATCGGGTATACTGACCGCTCGCTCTTGTCATCCGAAGACAACCTACGGGAACTGAACCATGAACGTCCTCGTCGCAGGTGGTGCCGGTTACATCGGCTCGCATACGGTCAAGTGCCTTCAAGCCGCCGGGCATACCCCGGTGATCTATGACAACCTTTCGCGCGGGCACAAAGCCGTGGCGGAAATTCTCAAGGTGCCGGCGGTCTGGGCGGATCTGAACAACCGCGATGCCCTGACCCGCGCCCTGCGCGACTACAACATCGAGTGCGTCATGCACTTCGCAGCCTACGCGTACGTGGGCGAGAGCGTCGAGCAGCCGCTGATGTACTACCAGAACAACGTCGCGACGACGATCAACGTCCTGCAGTGCATGAAGGACGTCGGCGTGAAGAAGTTCGTCTTCTCCAGTACCTGCGCGACCTACGGCGATCCGGAGAAGGTGCCGATCACCGAGGATGAACCGCAGACACCCGTCTCGCCCTATGGCCGGTCGAAGCTGATGGTCGAGCACATCCTCAAGGACCACAGCGATGCCGAGAAGGACTTCTCGTTTGCATCGCTGCGGTACTTCAACGCCAGCGGCTGCGCTGCTGACGGGACGCTGGGCGAGGATCACGATCCTGAGACGCATCTGATCCCAGTCGTGCTGCAGGCCATCCTTGGCAAGCGGCCGGGGATTACGATCTTCGGCACGGATTACCCGACGCCCGACGGCACAAACATCCGCGACTACATCCACGTCGACGACCTGGCCGATGCGCATCTGAAGGCGATGCTGAAGCTCGGCGGCAACCGGCAGATTTTCTGCAACCTGGGCACGGGCAACGGCTTCAGCGTCAAGCAGATCATCGCGGCGGCTGAGGAAGTGACGGGCAAGAAGGCTCCGGTCACCTTCGGCCCGCGCCGCGCGGGCGACGCGATCGCCCTCTATGCCGACCCCTCACGCGCCAAAGCGATGCTCGGCTGGGAGGCGAAGTACAAGGATCCGAAGTCGATCATCGAGACGGCGTGGCGGTGGTTCAGTGCGCATCCGGATGGATACGGAAAGTCGTGAGGAGATGGAAGACAGAATGGAAGAAGACAGAAGCCAGAAGGCAGGGGGTGACGCATGACACCACCGCCCGATAGCGCCATCTTCTGTATTCTGTCTTCTACCTTCTGACTTCCGCCCAGCCACATTGCGCGCTGCGGTCGGCGCCCGGCGGTGATAACTTCTGCGTCATGAGCAACTCATCGCGCGAAGCATCATTCAGCCTGCCATCCATCCTGGCGATTGTGGCAGCCATCGGCAGTTTCTTCACGGGGGCCGCGTTGCAGTTACTCCTGGCGCTGGCGGCGATTGTGCTCGGCGTGCTGGGGGTGACGCTGTCCCTGTCACCCGCAAAACGCGGCGGCATGACCAGCATTCTCTCGATCGTGCTTGGGGTGATCGCGATCGTGGTGGCGCTGATCCGCGGCCTGGTGGCGATCATTTCTTAGCCGATCGCTTCACCTTCCGCGCGGCGCGCTTGAACTTGATGCCGGCGGCGTCGCGGGCACGCGTGAAGCTGCCGAATAGCCGAACGGCTGCGCCGTAGAGCGCCGGATGTTCAGCCCGGATGGCGGAGTCGGAGACGCGTCCGACCGATCGGCCGATCTGTCGAAGCGCCTTGATCACCTGGTCTTCCGACCAGCTCTTGCGACGGCGGACCTCAGCCGGATTGACTTTCGCAGCCCGCAGGGCGGCGTCGTAAGAACCGAAATGACGGACGGCGGCAGCATGCAGGCCGGGATCCTCAGCTTGCAGGGCGCCGCTGTTCATGGCCTGTCCGTCCTTGGCGCGGGCGCGCAGCTCATAGGCGATGGTGCTGCGATCCCACTTGCGGTAACGGCTGATTTCATCAGCATCGAGGCCGGCGGCCTGCAGGGCGCGTTCCCACCGGCCGAACAGGCGCGGCTGCAGCGACGCGAAAGCGGCTTTGCCCAGTTCATCGCGACGACGCGTGACAGCCGACCAGTGCAGGTCCTGGTTCTTGCGGCGAGCTTCCTTGATGAGCTGGATGATGCGCTGCTTGGTCCATCGTGGACGGCGGAGGACATCGGCATAGTCAATGCCCGCGGCCTCGACAGCGGCGCGATAGCTGCCAAAGTGATATGCGGCGGCCGAAACCAGCGACTGGTCCAGACGGCACATCGCGTTGTAGGACAGCGGTTTTTTCTGGCGGTGAAGTTGGCGAAGACGCTTGAGAATCGTGTCACGGTTCCATCGCATAGACCACAGACGTTACTGTGTCTGCTTGAGTTGCTCAATAGCCGAAATCGGTGGTGGCGATGAAAACAGGTCCTGATAAGACGGATAACAGTGTGCCTCGGCTGGAAGGAATTGTGAACGTTGACAAGCCGGCTGGGATCAGTTCGGCCCGGGTGGTGAGTGTGGTCAAACGCCTGCTGCCGCGCGGCACAAAAATCGGCCATGCCGGCACGCTCGATCCGTTTGCAACGGGTGTACTGGTATTGCTGGTGGGAAAAGCCACGCGGCTCTGCGAGCGGCTGATGGATCAGCCGAAGGCGTATGACGCGACCTTGCGGCTGGGCGCAACGACAGCGACGGACGATCCGGAATCACCTGAACAGGCTATAGAAGGCGCCGTGGCGCCCGATCGAGCCCGCGTGGAACAGGTGGTGGGGCAGTTTGTCGGCATGATTCTGCAGAAGCCGCCGGTCTACAGTGCCATGAAGGTCGGTGGGCGGCGGGCGTACGACCTGGCGCGCCGCGGTGAGCAGGTACAGCTCCAGCCGCGGCCGGTGCGCGTCGATGCGATCGAGATTGTTGCGTACGACTGGCCGACGCTGCGTGTCAGCGTTCGCTGCGGACGGGGGACATACATCCGCTCGTTGGCGCGCGATATCGGGGCTGCCCTGGGAACGGGGGCCTATCTGACGGAACTTCGCCGCACGCAGGTCGGCCCATTCAGCACTGATGAAGCCGTTGGTTTGGAGCAACTGCGCGAGGATGGGGTTGAGCGGTGGCTGATCCGACCGGAGGAGGTTGGACTGGGTGGAGGAAAAGCTGCGGAGTGACAGGAGACGAAGTGGAAAGCGACGGAGGGGAAAGCGACGAAGCCACGGAGAGGGCTCTTGATGATCGCGGGGGCGGAAGCGCAAAGATTGCAGAGATCGCAAGGATGGCAGAGGGGGAGAACTTTCAGCGCTGTTGCCTATGAAGGTGCCTGTGCCACTGGCGGGTAGCCCGTGCCACGATGTTGTGTGGGGCGTGCATCTTCAACGCCAGGTATCCTCACCGTGGGCTTTTTCAGAACGTCATCCTTCGCTGCGCTCAGGATGACCGCTTCGGGCGGTTGTTGGATGCGTTGATGCATCGTGTCGATCTTGCCCGCCTGCTTATATGCAAAGTCGCGGGCGAGACACCCGCGCCACGGGCTGGCAACTCGCAACCGGCAACTTATGCCTGAGAACGAACCGCTTACAGCAACCCGATCTTCTGAAACAGGATGATCAGCACCAGGATCGAGAAGATGCCCAGCAGGACCAGGAGCTGTTTGCGCTCATGGAGCTTGTAGGATCGGCCGACAGCCAGCTTGCGGAGCTTTTTCTGCTGTTGGGCGAGACGCTCTCGGTTGCAGGTGGCGCAGAGGCGCTCAGTGTCGGACTCGATCAGCTTGTGGCGGGGGAACATGCGCGAGCAGTTGCTGCATCGCGCCATGTCGGCTGTGCGTTTCTCGGCGTCGGCGCGGTGGCAGGCCTCGCACCAGTAGCCGAGGGAGTCTTTGTATCGCTTGGCGTTGGTGACGTCCTTGCCGCAAATGCGGCAGGCCTTGGGGGACTCCGCCTCAGCCGCCGCGGCGGCGGTGGCGATGGTGGCAGCCTGCTGATAGTCAGTCTGCTGCGGCTCGGCGGCTTTCTTGTGGCAGGTGCAGGGGGTGTCCGTCGGCTGGGTGAGTTCGCCGATGACACCTCCGCACTCAGGACAGATGATTTTCTCAGCCATGGCATTCCAGCCCGCTGGGAGACGGGCGTTTACAGACGGTGACCCATCTTCGTCTTCTTCGTTTCGAGGTAGCGGCGGTTGTACGGATTTGGATCGATGCGGATGGGCACCTCTTCGACCACGCTCAAGCCGAAGCCCTCGATACCGTGAATCTTCTTGGGATTATTCGTCATGATCCGCAGTTTTCGGAGACCCAGATCACGAAGAATCTGGCTGCCGATGCCGTAATCGCGGCGATCGGCGGGCAGACCGAGCTTGAGATTGGCTTCGACGGTATCGAGGCCCTGATCCTGCAGACGGTAGGCATGCAGCTTATTGCTCAGGCCGATGCCGCGTCCCTCCTGCCGCAGGTAGACCAGCGCGCCCTTGCCTTCGCGCTCGATCATCTGCATTGCCGTGGCGAGCTGATCGCCGCAGTCGCAGCGGCCGCTGCCGAAGACGTCGCCCGTGAGGCATTCGCTGTGAACGCGGACGAGCGTCGGCTCTTCGTGGACGATCGGCTGGCCGTTCTCGTCGAGCTTGCCGACGCCGCCCTTGCACAGCGCCAGGTGCGGCTGGGTGTCGATCATCGTTTCATACGCGATCAGATCGAACACGCCCCAGCGTGTCGGCAGGACGATCTGCTCGACCCGCTTGACGAACTGCTCGCGCTTGAGGCGATAGCTGATCAGCTCAGCGATGGTCGCCATCTTGAGCTGATGCTTGCGGCAGAACTCTTCGAGCTCGGGCCGGCGAGCCATCTCGCCGTCATCGCGCATGATCTCGCAAATGACGGCAGCCGGTTTCATCCCGGCGATGCGCGCCAGGTCGACGCTGCCTTCGGTCTGGCCGGCTCGCACGAGCACGCCGCCGTCGCGGGCGCGAAGCGGATTGATGTGCCCGGGTCGCAGCAGGTCCTGCGGACGGGCATCATCGGCAATGGCGACCTGGATCGTCGTCGCACGGTCGCGCGCGCTGACGCCTGTCGTCACGCCGAACTTGGGATGCGCGTCGATCGTGACGGTAAAAGCCGTGGACATCTGAGCGGTGTTGTGCTCGACCTGCGGATGCAGCTCCAGCCGGTCGCACATCGCGCCATCCATCGCCAGGCAAACAACGCCGCGCGCCTCCTTGACCATGAAATTGATGGCCTCGGGGGTGACCTTTTCAGCGGCAATGACCAGATCGCCTTCGTTCTCGCGATCTTCGTCATCGACGAGAACGATCATCTTGCCGGCTTGGAGGTCGGCGACAACTTCGGGTATCGACGCAAAGGGCATTCGGATCCTTTGGGGTACAGTCAGGACATCCTACCCGATTATACGCCGTGTCCGAAGCCTCAGGTCGGTGCCGTCGCCGGCAGAGCATCTGCGGGCTGAACAGCCGCAATTCGGGGCATTTCGTGCATCATGTGCAGGCCGTCGCGGCCGGCGCCGTAATACCCGGGCAGGATCCCGATATCGCGGAAACCTGAGGTCCGATAAATCCGGATCGCCGTCTCGTTGTCCTGCTGGACCTGCAGGTACGTGCGCTGGACCCCATGCTCAGCCAGGCGCGACAGCAGCTCCGCCAGCACGCGCCGGGCCAGTCCCTGGCCGCGGCAGGACGGATCCACAGCCAGGCTGTAGATCCGGCCCGAACAGCCGCGCTTGTGATGGCGCAGCAGGGCGATACCCTCTGCCACGACCTTCCCATCCTGTTCGACGACCAGGCAGATGGCGGTGGGTGTGGTCAGCAGGTGATGCAGTTGCCGCTTCTTGAGGCGATAGGTCTCGAAGCAGCGTTCCTCCAGCCGATGCAGCGCCGGCAGATCGGCGGGCGTAGCCAGCCGCACCGTCGCCCGCATCGGCTGAACCTCCGCCGATGGCGCCACCGCGACAACGGTCCTCGGCACGGGCCGCAGGACATACTTGCGCAGCAGGCGCGCGGGTCGATAGGACTGCTTCGTCCAGGCCAATGACTCCAGCCCCCAGTCATCCCCGGCATTGATGAATGGCCGATCCGCAAAGCAACGGGCGCAGAACTCGCTGAAGATGAACTGCGCCAGTCCGCGAACCTCCAGGTCGGTCTTCTCGATAACGACGCTCGCCTGATCGTCGCCCAGCAGCTCGCCAAAGGTGAACGCACGCAGGGCATAGTCATCCCATCGCGACGCATCGTCGTTGAACGTTTGGGGCCTGGGGCGGACGTAGACGACGATGCCGCGATAGCCAAGCTGCGTCGCATTGAGCAGGCTGGTGCGGCAGGCGATCGACTCACGGGCGCGCTTGGTCGCCGATGTCGAGCCATCCCCGGCGCGATGCTCGTCCTGGTGATGTTTCCATTCATCCAGGAGGTGCATGCACGGCTGGAGATGGCGCGCGGGATCGTACGTTTCGATGCGCCAGTCATAGTGACGCATGAAGCGGTTCTTGAGCTGGCGTTTGGCGGCCAGATCGCCGCCGTGCAGATCGATCATGCGCTGGACGTCGTAGAGATAGTCGCATCCCTGCGGCTCGACGCTGTAACGGCTGCAGTCGAAGCGGGACAGGAGCGCTTCGCTGACGTACTCGACGCGCGACTGCTCGGGGCAGCCGGCGGCGGTGTTGTAGGCGCGCATCAGATCGAAGCAGGCATTGAGCGCGCGGTCCGAGCCGGTGTCGCCGATGGGTGGCATGAGGAGGGTGAGATCTCCGCTGCCATTGGCGAAGACGCCCAGGTGGCCTTCCAGGCGGGTCCAGAGGATCCGCAGGCTATTGCTCCAGCTGAAAAGCTGTGAGAACGTATAGTCCGACAGCGGCTGGGGGATCGCGTTGAGGTAAGGTCCGAGAACGGCCTGATCGTTCAGTTGTACTGGTCGCAGGCCCCATTGGGGGAGAAGGTCGGTGCCCATACAGGCGTTGACCATCCTTGCATTGTGCCTGTGGCGCGCAAATCGCCGAGTTCTTCGGCACTTGGCTGCGGCGACCAATCGCCGCTGTTGGCCAACAGGCGGGACCCACCGCTGCACGACCGGCAGCGACTTTCGGGTCCGTCGAGTTTGAGACTCGTGAAGAGTATCGACCGGTTCGTCGAAAACGATGAACGATACGATTGTGCCCCCGGCCTGAAGGTTTGCAAGGGGGAAATGTTTGGGTGTAGCCGGGAGGGGCGGCGCGTCCGATAGTAGAAGTCTGATGACAGGATCCGACAGCTCAGCATCGACCACCGCCCAGCCGGGCTCCCGCCTGGGCGCTCTGCTCAACGCCGTCCGCAAGCGCGGAGGGTGGGCCATCACCGACCAGGCCATCGCCTCGATCGGCAACTTCACACGGAACATCGCGCTGGCGCACGCCCTGAGCGCGGAGGTGTTCGGGGCGTTTGGGATGCTGCTGTCGGCATTCCTGTTTCTCAGCTCTTTGCATGCAGGGGGGATCATCTACCCCATCCAGGTGAAAGGCGCGGTGCTGGATGACTCCCGTGTGCCGGCGTTCACCACGATGTGCATGCTGTTCACGGTGATCGTGGCGATCCCGCTGCTGCTGGCGATGGGGATCTCCAGCGCGTGGATGCTGGACTCCGCCGATCTGGAGCCGGGGCAGGTATCGACGGTGTGGACGGCTGTGCTGTCGTCGATCGCGCTGGGGGCCTTCCTGATGCAGGAGCTGTTCCGGCGAACGCTGATGGCGCGGCTGAGGTTTGGAGCAGCCGTGCCGGGGGATGCGATCGCCTACCTGGGGCAGGTGGGTGCGATCTGGGCAGCCGGTTGGATGGGATGGCTGACCGGGCCGATGGCGTTGCCGCGGGCAATGGCTGTGATCGCCATCGCCAGCGCGATCGGCGCCGTGATCCAGGCGCTGCAGGTCGGGCTGGCGCCGTTCAGGCGTGAGGATGTGAAGGAGTATGCCGGCGAGTTCTGGCGGCTGGGCAAGTGGCTGCTGGCTGCCAACCTGACGACGCTGGTGACGGACATCGGCTACAACTGGATGCTGGGCCTGCGGCATTCGACGGAGTTGGCGGGGTTCTACCGCGTGATCGGGGACCTGAACAAGGTGGTCAATCCCGTGGTGTTCACGCTGGTGGGGCTGATCGTGCCGGTCGTCGCGCGGACGCGAGCAGAGTCGGGCACGCTCGTAGCCAAGCGCGTGGGGCTGAAGTACGTCGCGGTCGGCGCGGTGCCGGTGATGATGTACATGCTGGTGCTGGTGGCGATTCCGGAGCTGTTGCTGCGGGCGATTTATCCGTCGGCGTTTGAGGGGCTGGGCAACGGCATCCGCATCTTCGCGATGACGAACATAATCGGTTTTCTGGCGACGATGTGCCTGGCAATCTTGAACGGCTTGGGGCGGCCGCATGTGCAGTTCCTGTCGGCATTGACCAATACGCTCGCGACGCTGTTGATCGGCTTGCCGTTAACGTGGTACTACGATCTGTGGGGCGCGCTGTGGGGCGGCCTGGCGGCGACGGTGGCGCTGACGATAGTGGCTGTGGGTTTGTTCCTGCGGGCGAAGTAGCGGTTTCCGGGGGTACCAGCCGCGAAGGTCGCGAAGGGAGCGCGAAGGGGGATGGCGCAAGTTTCCCAAAGACCGCAAAGATCCCAAAGGATGCAAAAATAGTAGATAAAGTGGATGGCTTGTGGCGCGGGCATCTTGCTCGCGGGTTGAATGGAAAACGCGGGCGAGACGCCCGCGCCACGTTTTTGTTTGCACCTGATTGTGGCAGGGGTTACCAGTCCGTGTTTTGGGTAGGACAGCCACGGGCTGGCAGCCCGTGCCACGGTAGGTGCCCCCGCTGCCCTGCAAACTATTCTCTTTGAAGTCTTTGTGGTGTTTGCGCTATCCCCCTTCGCG
>CALEKX010000037.1 GCA_937904525.1 uncultured Phycisphaerales bacterium | reverse complement strand
ATTGTCGTTGACAGGAGAGTGCCTTTCATGGATAGGGCACGCTATTGCGTGCCGAGGCTTTTCTGATCCCCTGCCAACCGCCAACTCTACCTGCAGACTGCAGACCGCAGACTGCCGACTGATCTGCTGCCTGCTGCCCGCCGCCTGCCGCCTGCTATTTTTCCCCCGTCATCTCCGCCAACAGCCCAAAGAACCCCCGCTTGCGCGCGGAGCTGATCCCCCAGTTCACCGGCACGCTCTGATACCCCTCATCAAAGCCTTCCTCGCGCATCCGGTAGTCGAAGTAGCCCCATGACGCATATTCCGCGACAGCCGCGAGCATATTGTTGGTCGGCTTGTCGAAATCGAAGTGGTCATCCTCGTTGAAGACGACCGGCTGGCCGCGGTATGCGGGCAGCTTACGCGTTTCGCGGACGACCTGGCCGATGCGATCCGGATTGTCGACGCTGTTTCCGTGCAGCAGCAGGAAATCAGCCACCGCGGCAACGTTGTCACCCGGCACGCGGCCGCCGCTGTAGCTGGTGCTGACCAGCAGCCGCCCCGCCGGTGTCCTGAGCTTTCCGCGGCTGCGCTGCTGCACGCGCTCGATCAGTTCATGCGCACGATCAGGTTTGATGATCTCATGCCGATAGCGGATGTCGCACTCATTGGCGATCTCGATCAGTACATTGGTGTACCCGCGATCGATCAGCCAATCGGTTGCATTGTCCACAGCGCGCACAATCGCCTGCTCGCTCTCAAACCGCGGCTCCTGGCCGAAATAGAACAAACCGACGATCGGCGCCATCCCCAGCTCATCCGCGCGATCGAGGATTTTCGCCAGACGGGCCATGTAAGCCTCGCGCAGGCTCCCGTCGGCAAAGTCGAAAGCCGAATTGATCCACGGCTGCTCGCGGCTGTAGCCGTGCGGGCTGCCGCCCTGCAGATTGATCGTGAACGACAACAACCCATGCCGCCGCCACACCGGCATCTGCTCGATGAACTCACGCGTGTTGCGGTCGGGATCCCACGGCCCGTCGGGATAGTCCCACATCGATCGCGTCTGCGGATTGAGGTCGTCGAAGATCCCCTGCACCATCCGGCTGTTCATCAGCAGACCTTCGATCTTCATCCCCCGCCACTGCCTCTCGGGATAGGTGAGCTGATCGTTGATCAGGAAATGCTCGTTGTGGATGGCGAGGGTGGTCTTGCGTTTCATGCTGAAAGCACCTTCAGTTGATGCCGCAACTGCCCGCAGGCGGCGCTGACATCATCGCCGCGCGTACGGCGGAAGTGGACGACGACGCCCGCGTCGCGAAGGATGTCCGCGAAACGCTCCATGCGCTGCCGGCTTGGACGCGCATACTCGATCCCGCTGATGCCCGGACCGATCGGGTTGTAGGGGATGAGGTTCACATGCGCCCGGAAGCCGTCGAGGCGCTCAGCCAGCAGCATCGCCTGCTCATCGCGGTCATTCACGTCGGCCAGCATCGTGTACTCGATCGTGACGATGCGGCCGGTGCGGGCGTGGAAGCGTCTGGCTGCGTCGATCACATCGACGACCTGCCAGCGGCGGTTCATCGGGATCAGGCGCGAACGCGTCTCGTCATCGGGCGCATGCAGCGAGACCGCCAGATGCACGCCCAGGTCCATCTCGGCCAGCCGGTCGATCCCCGGCACGACGCCGACGGTCGACACCGTGATGTTGCGATACCCCAATCCGCCCAGACGCGGATCGGCGATCCGGTGGATGGCAGCCACAACGTTATCGAGATTCAGCAGCGGCTCGCCCATGCCCATGAAGACCAGCGACGCGATGCGCCGGCCCATGGCCTGGGCTTCGGACTTGAGATGCAGGAACTGCTCGACGATCTCGCCGTCGCTGAGGTCGCGCTCGAGCCCGGCTTTGGTCGAGGCGCAGAAGTCGCATCGCATGGCACAGCCGATCTGCGAGGAGACGCATCCGGCTGCCCGATCCGGGCGATAGGCCGGCATGAGGACGGTCTCGACCGTCCCGCCGCGCGCCAGCTCGAGTAGGAGCTTGATCGTCCCATCGGCACTGACATGCCGCCGAGCGACGGCTGAGCTGCGCACGCCCCACTCGCGCGAAAACAGCTCGACGACGCGGCGCCCGACGCTCCGCTCATCCAGCCCGAACGCCCCCGGCGTGCGGTACAGCCCCGCCATCAGCCGCCGCGCATGTGATCCCGTCAGCCCCCGCCCCTGTAGAGCGGCAGCCAGATCAGTTTCGGTAAAGTCCGTCAGGTACATCGACATCCGCGGGCCATTGTACGCGGGCGTGTGGGATCCCACGAATCGACACCATTGGGAGGGAGCCCCTCACGCCACCCGTGCGCAGTCTCACGCACTGCCAACCGCAGTCTGCCAACTCCGCCAGCGGACTGCGCCCTGCCGACCCATCCGCTGCCTGCGGATTTACGGCAATTTGCCTTCGTCTCGCGATCAACGCCTCAGCCCGTCGGAGCGCTTGACAAACGCCGTCGGCATATCTTAAATACCTGTGCTCCGATCGGGCGGCACCCCCGCCCGTAAGGATGTCGGGGGCGTAGCTCAATTGGTTAGAGTACCGGACTGTCGATCCGGTGGTTGCGGGTTCGAGCCCCGTCGCCCTCGCTACTCCAAATCGTGCGGAACGCAGCACTTGCGTTCCCTGCCCCACCCGGGCAGCGCGGCATTCGGAATCGAGAGGAATCCAGCCCCACGGCTGGATTCTCTTTTTTTGTTTCCAGCCCGGCCTCGTCATCTTCAACTCACTTCAGCTCACCGGACACCCGCCCCGCCTCGTCGGCCCTCACCACCGACGATCCATCCCGCAGGTGAGCGATCGCCGTCTGGTCCGAAACCATCATTTGAGATTCTTGCCGCCGACAGTTAGGCTATGGCCGCTCCCCGGGGGGGAGCACACATCAGAGAAAGGGGAACACATGAAGCTCATCTCTGCGGCTTTGACGCTGCTGCTGGCGGGGTCATTGTGTCTAGCCGATGTCCTGGTGCTCCATGACGGGCGCCGGCTTGAAGGGAAGGTGAAGGATGACGGTTCAACGTACGTCATCGAGATGCGTTTCGGATCAACCCGCATCCCGCATGGCCAGGTTCAGGAGTGGATCAAAGGCGATTCGCCCGAGGCCGCGACCCAGCCACCGGCAGCCGCCGATCCGCCCAACCGCCCCGCGTCCGCTCCGCCGCAACCCGTGCCACCAGCCACACCACCCGATGTCCAGACCCAGATCGATGACCTGAAGCAACGGGCGTCGGAATACGAAGCCATGCGCGAGTACGGCAATGCGGCTCAGCTCTACGAGCGCGCCCTGCGGCTCAAACCGGGCGACGCCGAGCTGACCATCCGCGCAGCGTGCGCGTATGACCTGCACGGCAACCCCGCCCGCGCCAGGACGCTGGTCGAAACCCTCCGCGGACGCGAAGACGCTGACCAGCGGGCGACGTGCATGATGATCGCCCGCCTGGATCTGCGGCTTGGCAAGCCTTCACGCGCTATCGCGACGATGGCGGAATTGGCTCAGTCTTTGGAAGAGCCGGATGAGCAGGTCCTCAATGCGCTGGGGACGCTTCTCAGCAAGCTGGACGACGACCATCGCCGCACGCGTGCCTACCGGGATGCCGTCCAGGCCTATGAGGTCAACAATCGCCTGCTGGAGCAGCAGCGGCCCGGCCGACGACGCTGGGGCTCCCGATGGGTGTCACAAGCAGAGTACGCGCATCGACTGGCAGCCTTCCAGGCTGCTGTCCGAAAAGTCGAGCAGCGCAGGCAGCGGGTTGAGGAACTGGATCGTGAGATCAGTGCGGCAGAAAAAGAAGCCCGCAATGCCGCCTCCACCTTCCAGGAGTCGCGAGCAGCAAAAGCACGCGCCCGCGCCAAAGAGCTTCGCAGGGAACGCGAAGCCGCGATTGACGCGTACACGAAGGCCAAGCGGGAGGTGCCCTGGCCTCCCTTCCCTGATGAGATCGCACGTGTTGAGTTCCGTCTGCCGAGCAACCAGCCGGCGGGTGCCGTCACTGCGGACGCGGTGGCGAGCATACAGGCAGAGCTGTCCCAGGCCGAACTTGAGCAGCTCAGCGCGCAGCTTCGCCAGGATCTGGACCGCCTCGAAGACGGCATGGCCGCATCGCCGTCACCCAGTGAGCCGGAGGTCACGACCGTCGTCGACACGACACCAACTGACATTGCAGTCGCCGGCCCGGTGTCTGTAAGCACCCCCCAGCCGGCTGCGACTCCGGCTTCGTCGCAGCGTCCGCAGCAGGTCCGACCGTTGCGGGAAGAGATCAAGGTCGCGCTGCCGAACGGTCTGGAACTGAAGCTGGAGCAGGTTGCGCTGCACAAGGTTGACCTGAATGAGACAGCCCGGCGCCCAGCAAAGAAGGCCAGTCTCTTCAGCTTCGATGAAGAGGAGTCCTTCACAGCCGCGACGCCCATGACGGCGATCCGCGTCCGGATCACGAACACAACGCAACGCCCCGTGGAGTATCTTGGCCTCAATGGGATTGGTGATCTGCCAGCCGCCTGGCTGAGCGACCGAGGTCCGACGAGCCGCAGGTGGATGCCGGCTGAGTTCACCAACGGCACGGTTCGGGACGCCATCGAGCGGCGCACGCTCGCCCCTGGCGAGAGCTGCACCGACCTGCTGGTCTTCCCTCCCGACGCCATCCAGGCCCGCCGGCTGACGCTGCACATCTCCG
The DNA here is from genome assembly GCA_937904525.1 of uncultured Phycisphaerales bacterium. Taxonomy (GTDB): domain Bacteria; phylum Planctomycetota; class Phycisphaerae; order Tepidisphaerales; family Tepidisphaeraceae; genus CALEKX01. The sequence continues at coordinate 2,741 of CALEKX010000037.1, read as the reverse complement.
GCCTGGGCGTCGGCAGCGACCGGCGGACGGATATTCCGATTCCGTAGGCTTGGGACAGAGGCAGGGTCACCCCCTGCCGCAACCCCCGCATGTGACCTGCAGCTGGCGCCCTCCAGATGGCTAGTGGTTAAGGGGCCCCCTCGATCCCACGCGGCTGGCGACTTGTGTGTGAGGTGTGATCCGTACGGCGCGTAGGGGCCCCTATGGCGTCACGAAGCACAATTCCGCCCTCGAGTACCGGATGCGGTAGACACTCGTTCGGTCAGCGCTCATATTCCTGATGCACCGCTTTGAAAACCAGCCGCCGGGCTCCTGGATACTCCTCAACCGGATCGGCAGCCGCAAAAACATAGACCGCCTTCGGTATACATTCCGGGCCCCCTGGGACACTCCGCAAAAGGTGGCAGCCACCTTTTTCTGTTCTACTCCAACGGCTCCAGCGGAGGCTCATCGACCTTTCCACCCGTCTTCCTCCTCCATTGTCTCGCCTTTTGCTCGCGCCGTCGTTGTCGTGCCTTCTCGAGCTCCCACCAATCCTCTCCCGGTGCGAGGGGCCAGACAGGAATGGCGTTAAAACCGTTGAGGCGGTGCTCAGCAATGCGTTCAACGAAGATGTCTGTCACGAATACTTCTGTCATCAACTCGACCAGATGGCAGATGGGCGGACAATCGGCGTTCGGCAGCAATTCGAATCGTTTGACCGTTGACGCCAGAATCCTGCCCTCGCCCGTCCAATCAATCTCGGATCTTTCATGATCCAAGACGTCCGCTATGGTGGTGACATTGAAAGCGTAGTACTCACCAACGGATGACACCAATGGAAGAAGCTCGCCGTGAGGTTCCAACAGATCACGCAGAGCGTCAACGGCGCGTCGGCTGAACGCCGGAATCCCCAGATTCAGGCATGGGTAGTCGTTCCAGGAGCGGACCTTGCCGGTGACGGGATGCGGCTTCCACAACTTCGACAGCCTCGGAACCTGCCAGTTTCGGTCCTCAATGCTGTCGGGAAGGAAGTCGAATGTCACACGGCCGGTCCCGCGGACCGACGCGGTGTCGTCAACACTTCCGAAGCCTTCGTACTCCCGAATGTCGAGAATGGGTTCGAGCTGGTATAGCCGCTTCATAGAAACTCTCCTGCAAGCCTCCGTCAAAGGTGGCAGCCACCTTTTTCTGTTCTACTCCAACGGCTCCAGCGGAGGCTCATCGACCTTTCCACCCGTCTTCCTCCTCCATTGTCTCGCCTTTTGCTCGCGCCGTCGTTGTCGTGCCTTCTCGAGCTCCCACCAATCCTCTCCCGGTGCGAGGGGCCAGACAGGAATGGCGTTAAAACCGTTGAGGCGGTGCTCAGCAATGCGTTCAACGAAGATGTCTGTCACGAATACTTCTGTCATCAACTCGACCAGATGGCAGATGGGCGGACAATCGGCGTTCGGCAGCAATTCGAATCGTTTGACCGTTGACGCCAGAATCCTGCCCTCGCCCGTCCAATCAATCTCGGATCTTTCATGATCCAAGACGTCCGCTATGGTGGTGACATTGAAAGCGTAGTACTCACCAACGGATGACACCAATGGAAGAAGCTCGCCGTGAGGTTCCAACAGATCACGCAGAGCGTCAACGGCGCGTCGGCTGAACGCCGGAATCCCCAGATTCAGGCATGGGTAGTCGTTCCAGGAGCGGACCTTGCCGGTGACGGGATGCGGCTTCCACAACTTCGACAGCCTCGGAACCTGCCAGTTTCGGTCCTCAATGCTGTCGGGAAGGAAGTCGAATGTCACACGGCCGGTCCCGCGGACCGACGCGGTGTCGTCAACACTTCCGAAGCCTTCGTACTCCCGAATGTCGAGAATGGGTTCGAGCTGGTATAGCCGCTTCATAGAAACTCTCCTGCAAGAATATCTGCCTTCAACTTGTGCAGCTCGGCCACGACTCCGAGCGCTCCTCCCCTGAAATCGGCTCGTTGAATTCGTTGAGACATAGTGATCAAGTATTTGTTGGTGTGCGTGCCCAGGTGCCCCACACCCGCCCAGAATCCATTCACGGGAGTGTCCAGGTCAATTCGGTGCTTCCTGAGAATTGCTTGTGCAGCCCGAACGTAATCCTGAACCACGGAGCTTCGGTTGCGGAAGGCTCCGACGGGAACGATATGCGCAGCCTGTGCCCCGGCGAACGGCGCAGGGCCCATGCGCGCCCTCAGCGGATTGCATCTGTTATGCACCCACACCGCCGTTACGTCACCCTCGGCGTCGGCGACGAAGTAGGTGTGGCCGCCCTCGACCTCGATATTGTAGACAGTGATCCCCTGATCGTGGGCTTCGTAGAGGGTGGCTGTGACCACTGACCACGTGCCGTCAGGGTTTTGCACACGCATTCCGGCTACGAGATCCCGGGCACCCACCCAACCGATGCCGTCCACATAGAACGGATGCTCAGCCGTCGCCCGGATCAACTCGATGTTGCCGATCTCCTCGTCCGTGAACTCCAGCAAATGCAGGCCATAGACCGTGCTCTGGTGGACCTGGGTGACACGCCCTTCGATCAGTTCGCCGCTCGGGTCGAACTGGTCCTTCGTCAGCACAATGTCGCCAACCTGGAGTTCTTCGATGCTGCGGAGCTGGTAGGTTCCGTCGGCGTTCACCCCGACGACAACCTGTGTGCCGGCTTCGAAGCATGCTGCCCGCAGAAACGTGTGCATTCGGCCAACCGCATCTTCAATCCGTGACCGAACCTGGTCACCATGC
>CALEKX010000036.1 GCA_937904525.1 uncultured Phycisphaerales bacterium | reverse complement strand
TCTCCTTCTCCCCCTATGCCAGCTGACAACCTATTTCAGGACGGGACACGTCTCTTCGTCTCCTGGTCCCTCAGTACCCCCTTCGTCGATCCGTCGCTTCGTCGCTCTCCCCGTTGCTAATCTCCCATCCCTCGGGTATCTGCTGGCCCTGTGGAACCTGCGCGGGCGCGGGAACAGGGTGAGCAGGGAGACTGGCTGATCCGTGTCGGGATGGCAGCCAATCGCCTGTTCACGCGCGTCTATCACCGTGTTGAACAGCTCACGCCCTGCACGCTGCCGCCGCACGGACCCGCCATCCTGGCCTGCAATCACACCAGCGGCCTGGATCCCCTGCTGATCCAGTCCGCCAGCCGGCGCGTCATCGTCTGGATGATGGCGCGGGAATACTACGAGATGCCGTCGCTGAACTGGATGTTCCGCCGGATCGAGGCGATTCCGGTCGGCCGCAGCGGCCGGGATATGGCAGCCATGCGCGGCGCCCTGCGGGCGCTGAAGTCCGGGCGGATCGTCGGCATCTTCCCGGAAGGGCGCATCGAGCGACGCCGCGAACTGATGCCCTTTCAGACCGGTGCCGCCCTGATGGCCATCCGCGCGGGTGTACAGGTATACCCAGCCTGTCTGGATGGCACCCAACGAAACCGCAGCATGCTCCAGTCCTTTCTCCAGGCCCAGACGGCGCAACTCGCCTTCGGCCCGCCCCTGCACCTGGGCAGCGGCGACCCCGGTCGCAAGGATCTTGAACTGGCGACGGCCCGGCTCCAGGCCGCCATCGCCGGCTTGATGGATCTGCCCCAGCCGTCGGCTGACGGATCGGTAGCATAGTCCCATCATCCGCCGTACAGCCGGCCCCTATGTGGGAAGGGTGGCAATTCCGGTAAGAATTTTGGACTTGGGTTGAAGAAAATCGGACCCTTGGACCGAATCAGATACCAGTAAGCATGATTACAGAAGTTCCCAATTGACGGCTGGCAGCTCGCCGGTACGATAAATTGGGTAAAATCTTTGAAGGCAAAGCGCCTGTGGCGCATTTTCTCCCCTCCGGAAGACAGCGTGCTTAATCGCCGCTGTCTTCTTTTTGTTACGTCTCCGGGTTTGTGGTAGCTACCAGGTGCAGTATGTCAGCCCGGTCACAGTTCGGTGCGATGGTCCTGATCGCGGTCGTCGCGGCGGCAGTCCGCCTGCCGTGGGCGATGCTTCAGCCGACGGACCCAGACGTCCTGCGCCAGCAGCTTCCCGACCAGTATGAGTACCTCATGCTCGGCCGGAACCTCTGGCAGGACGGCCGGTTGGCATTCACAGACCCCCGCTTCGGGCAGGATGTCTACGCCTTCCGCATGCCGGGGTACCCCCTGCTGATCGCCGCCACCGCCGGCTCGCCGACCGCCGTCCGGGCAATCCAGATCCTCCTGGATATCTCAACCGTCATCGGCATCTACCTGCTGGCCCGACGCCTGCTGACCAGCCGGGACGCGGATCACCCCGGTCCCTGGCCGCTGATCGCCGCAGCCGCCGTCGCCCTCAACCCATGGCTGGTCTACTTCAGCGCGTTACTCCTTTCGGAGATGCTGTTTACAGCCCTGCTGACCTGGGGAATGTTCCTGCTCACTGCCGGCGACAAAAGCCGCCGCTGGGCGACGGCCGCCGGCATGGCGATACTCGCCATGTCGGTCCATGTCCGCCCGTCGGCGCTGCTGCTGGCCCCCCTGGTCGCAATGGCAGCCGTCTGGATGAACAGCCGCTCCGGCCAGCCGTACCAATCCATGCCCCGCCGCCGCACCGGCCGCGCGATCGCAGCCGGCCTGGTTGCCTGCGGTGCGGTCGCCCTCGTGCTGTTGCCCTGGGCGATACGCAACGCCTCCCATCCGCGGCTCAATGCATGGATCTGGACCACAACCAATGCCGGCATCACCAGCTACGACGGCCTGCGCCCCGGCGCAACCGGCGCGTCCGACCAGTCGTTCATCACCGACATGCCCGAACTGCAGACGATGACCGAGCTCGAACGCTCGCAGTATCTGTCAACCCTCGCGAAGGAATCGGCAGCCGCCGATCCGATGCGCGTCGCGCGCCTCGCAGCCGTCAAGATCGCCCGCACGTGGAGCCCCGTCCCGCTAAGCGATCAGTTCAGCCGCCTGCGGTATGTCCTGCCGGGGCTGCTGTTCACGGTCCCCTTCTTCGCCCTCGCGCTGGCAGGATTGGCCGGGTCGTCGCTCTCACGACCGGCAAAACTGTACCTGCTGTTACCAGCGATTTATCTTACGGCCATCCACGCGCTTTCGGTGGGATCGGCGCGTTATCGGATCCCAGCCGAAGCGCCGATGGCAGTGTTGGCTGCCGCTGGCGCCGCAACCATCGCCGGCTGCGCCCGCCGTGCATGAACCAACCGGCAACACGACCGCCCAACGCCTGATGTACCGATCGATCCGACAACCCGAACGGTTGTTCGACCGCCCCTGGCGATCGGGCCATCCATTGCAGCCGCGGATCAGCCGCGTGCGCCGATGGGGCATGCGCCTGTTGCTGCTGGTCCTGCTGGGCATCATCGGCGCCTACACCTACTACACCGACTCGCGCCGCGTCCGCGCGATCGCCGAAAACTACCTGTCGCGCGTCCTCAATGCCCATGTGCAGGTCGGCCATGCGCGCCTCTCCATCTTCGAAGGCCTGCGCCTCGACGGTGTATCCGTCTATGTCGATGACCGCCGCGATGAAGACTCCACGATCTTCACAGCCGAATCCTTCCGCATCGACTACAGCCCGCAATCGATCCTCAGCAATCGCCTGGAAGCCCGGCAGATCGTGGCCGTCTCGCCCCACGTGCGCCTGGTCGAGAACCACGACACCGGCTTGTGGAACTATCAGCGGATGATGGATCGCACATCGGCGCCGGCCGCCCCCGCTGCCGAGCCCCAGCCGGCTGCCCGGCCGCTGGTGCTGCCCGAAATCATCCTGCGAGACGCGCGCATCGAGTACAGCGAGATCCGCGACGGCCAGCTCACGCCGCGCGGATCGATGGCTGTCGAAGGACGCCTCTATCCCGCCGCCGAGCCCGGCCGCTATGCCTTCGAGGTGCAGTCGCGCGGGCCGACCGATGGCGTCGGCGCTGTGCTGACCGGATCGATCGTGCCGGCGACCGGCCAGTTCGCGATGCGCCTCCGCAACTTCGACTTCGGCAGCGATGTGCTGGCCATGATGCCTGCGCAGGTGCGGCAATGGTGCATTGAACATGGCCTGGCTGGGCGCGTCGACGTGCCGGAGCTCTCCTACACGCCCGCGCGCGACGGCAAACCGGCCTCCTTCCGCGTCGTGACGGAACTTCATGGCGTGATGCTGGCGGTCCATCCCGAGGAATGGCGCAGCCGGCGCGAGAATCTCGCCCAGGAGCGGATGAATCGCACGATCCGCACGCTGCGCCTTGGCCCGCTCAACGCGCGCGGCCCGCTGGCGCGGCTTCAGCAGGTGATGAAACCTCAGCCGGTGCGGTTCACCGGCGTGTCAGGCGAGCTGGTATTCGACCAGAACGGTATCGACATCCGCAATCTCTCCGGCCGGCTGGAGACCAACGGCTTCAAGGTCGCCGGCCACATCGACGGCTACACGCCCGACGCGACCGCGCATCTGCGTCTGTCGTCGCTGGACAGCGAGAACATCTACATCCCGCATGCGCCGCGTTATATCTCGTCGCTGCCGGGCGCGGTGCGCGAGATCTACGATCACCTGCGGCCGGTCGGATCGGCGCGGATCGCGTTTGAACTGATCCGCACCGAACCAGGCGGACGGCCGAAGGTCAGCGGACAAGTCGAGATCGTCGACGGCCAGTTCACGTTTGACCGCTTCCCCTATCCGCTGCGCAACGTCACGGGGAAGATCATCCTGGGGACCGATCCGGAGCACGGCTGGGAGCGGCTGGAGCTGAGCGGCTTGCGCGGGTACGGCATCGCCGGTGGCCCCAATGCCGATAAGCTTGTGCAGGTGTCGGGCACGATCGGTCCTTTGGGGCCGGAATCCGCCGTGCACATCGAGGTGCGCGGCAAGAACATCGTCAATGAGCCGGCGCTGCTGGCGGCGCTGCCGTCGCAGGCGCGCGCCGCTATCGCGACGCTCGACGCCGAAGGCGAGGGCCGCTGGCCGACGTTCCGCCTGGATTTCCTGTGCGACGTCAAAAGGCCGCTCGGACGCAACACCCGCTGGTCCGTCGCGACGGATCTGTTCATCCTCGAAGCCGCCGGACGGCTGAAGCATTTCCCCTACCCGCTGGAGAAGCTGACGGGCGTCATCCGCGTGCGCGATGGCCGGCTGGAGATCGTCGACGGCGCGATGCGCCGCGGCGATGCCGAGTTGTCGTTCGCCGGCGACTTTACGTGGGACACGCCGGATGAGCGCGGTTCGGCGGACAGCCAATCCGCGCCTGTCCGTCCCAACCTCCGGCTTAGTGCGCGCAACGTGCCGGTCGATGACGACCTGCTGGCGGCGCTGCCGCCGGATCAGCGGCAATGGCTGCAGCGCCTCGGCCCGACCGGGCGGATCGACCTCGAAGGCGCCGTTCTGCCTCCCCAGGCAGGCGATGCCGAAGCAGCCGCGGCTGGCGACTTCCACTTCGAGTTCAACCTGGACCTGCGCAATGCCACGTTTCTGCCGATCGACGATCAGCCGCTGGTCACAGACGCCACCGCGCGGCTCCGCGTCACGCCGCAGCGCGTCGTTGTCTCGGATCTTGTCGGCAAGATCGTTGACGCCCGGCTCACAGCCGACGGTGTCGCCACCTGGGCGGACGCCACGCCGCTGCTGAACTTCCGTGCCGATGCACAGAAGCTTCAGCTCAATGATCGCCTCTACCGCGCCCTGCCGCCGGCAGCCCGCCAGGCGTGGGACATGGTCCGCCCCGACGGCACAGCCGACGTGCAATTGACCTACAGCGGCGCTGCACCCCAGCCGAAGGACGGCGTCGCCACTCCCGCGCTGCCGACAACACAACCCGCCGCGACCATCGCCGCAGCCGCTGGCGACAACCGCGGCTTTGAGCTGACAATCAAGCCGCGCGAGCTGGCGGTGACGCCCGAGGTCTTCCCCGTTCGCCTCGACAGCGTCGCCGGGCGCGTCATCGTCGGCCCGGATCGCATCCGCCTTGAGGACCTGTCCGCCAAGCGCGGCGATGGGCGGTACCGGCTCACGGGCTTCGCCACGCGCGATGCGGATCCCGTCTGGAACCTGCACCTGCAGGCGGAGCATGTGCTGCTCGATGACGCGGTGCGCAACGCCCTGCCAGAGACACTGGCGCTGCTCGTTCAGCGGCTGGACATGCGGGGCAATGTCTCGGTCGATTTCCCGAAGTTCGTCTATCGCCCCGGCGAGACGCCCGCAGCGCCTGAGGTCAGCATCGTCGACCTCAACGCCCCCGCGACGCGCCCCCAGCCCGACAGCCGCCTCGATTTCGACGGCACGGTCACGCTGCACCAGGGGCAGCTCGACGTCGGCGTCCTGCTCGACAAGGTCGACGGCAAGATCAAGCTGGCTGGGCACATGGAGCGCGGCGCGCTCTCGCAGCTCACCGGCACGCTGGAAATCGCCTCGATGCTCGTTGCCGGGCGCGATGCGAAGCAGGTGAGGGGCGAACTCACCAAAGCGCAAGGCCAGCCGGTATTGCGGATCGAGAAGCTTCGCGGGGGCCTGGCGGGCGGCGAAGTGGCTGGCAGCATCCTGCTGGCCTATCCCGATCAGGGCCCGTCCCGCTACGTCATGGATCTGGCGCTGCATGATGCCGATGTGCGCCAGCTCACCGGCGAGACCGAACGCGAAATCACCGGCCGGCTCGCCGCCAGCCTCGCGCTCGAAGGATCATGGGACGACCCGGCGAGCCGGCGCGGACGCGGCGAGGTCGTCGTCGGTGGCAAGCAGATGTATCAGATCCCCGTCATCCTCGGCTTGATCGAGATCACCAATCTCGCCCTGCCGATCAACAGCCCCTTCACAACGGCGACGGCGCGCTACAGCGTCGTCGGCAAAGCCGTCACGTTCGAGCAGATCGAGCTGCGCTCCGATCAGATGCGTATGAGCGGCAGCGGCTCGCTCAACTTCGACACGCAACGTGTCGCGATGAGCTTCACGACCGACAACCCCAACTGGCCCAAGCTGCCGGTCATCGGCGACATCCTCCAGGGCGCCCGCAACGAGATGTTCCAGATCCGCGTCACCGGCACTGTTCAGGCCCCCAAGGTGCGTGCCTCTTCGTTCAACACCTTCCAGACGACGATTGATGAGGTCGTTCGGGCATCGGGGGAGTGAGGAGAACCTGGAGCGGCGAAGGCGCGAAGGTCGCGAACGTTGCGCGAAGCAGGATAGCGCAAAGATCTCAAAGATCACAAAGATTGCAAAGAGTATAACTTGCTCAATTGTGGCGCGGGCATCTTGCCCGCGGATGTTGGCGCGATCCCCTTCCTGTGGCACGGGCGTCCCGCACGTGTATCCCTGAATAGCGCACGTGCGGGACGCACGTGCCACTGCTCCGCTGCGTCTTGCCTGCGGTCACCGCGCACAAGCGCGGGCGAGACGCCCGCGCTACGAGAGGCCGCGCGATCAACCGCCTGTGCGCGGCGGGTCGTAAAGGGTGTACAGCGCCTGCGTGCCCTTGTCGCCGGCGCCTTCGCGTGACAGGCGCTCGTAGAGCGACCTGGCCAACGCCAAGCCCGGCGTTTCCAGCCCCATCGACTCGGCACTGCGCTGGGCGATGGTCATGTCCTTGATGAAATGCTTGATGTAGAAGCCCGGCTCGAAGTCGCCGCGGAGCATGCGCGGGCCGAGGTTGCTCAGCGACCAGCTCCCGGCTGCGCCGTGTTCGATGCTTCGCAGCACGTTCTGCGGATCCAGCCCGGCACGGCGGGCGTAGGCGAGCGCTTCGCACACGCCGATCATCCCCGCCGCGATGGCGATCTGATTGGCCATTTTCGTGTGCTGGCCGCTGCCGGCGGGGCCCTGGTAGACGATGTTCTTGCCCATGACCTCAAGAATTGGCCGGACACGGTCGAACGCCTGTCGGTCGCCGCCGACCATGATCGACAGCGTCGCCTCGCGCGCCCCCCGATCGCCGCCGGAAACGGGCGCATCCAGCGCGGCTGCCCCCTTCTCAGCCGCCGCAGCCGCGATGCGGACGGCCCGCTCCGGGCTGGACGTGGTCATGTCGATCAGCACCGCCCCTTCCTTCACGCGGCTGAGCAGGCCGTTTTCGCCGAGATAGACCTGCTCGACGTCAGTCGGGAAACCGACGATCGTGATGATGACCTGCGCGTTCGCAGCCACATCGGCTGGCGTATCCGCCCAGATCGCGCCCTGGTCGATCAGCGGTTGGGCGCGCGAGCGCGTGCGGTTGTAGACATGCACGCGATACCCAGCCGACAGCAGATGCCCGCACATGCTCCGGCCCATCACGCCTGTGCCGATGAAGCCAAGAACAGTGGACTGTGGATTGATGGACATTATTGCGATTCCTTTTCTATCCCCACCACGAGCGATCACCCGGCACGGGCGGATCATCATGGAGTGTGGGATGAATGCTGCTCAAGGTCGCTGATAGCAGCCGGGATGGCATCGATGACGTCCCGCACCAGCACGCTGCGACGCCCGAGGAGTTGCCCGGCGATCTCGCCGGCGCGACCATGCAGGCGAACGGCCATCGCGGCTGCGTCAAAGCGATCGAGATCTTGCGCCAGCAGGCAGGCGATCATGCCGCTGAGGACATCGCCGCTGCCGGCTTTGGAAAGCGAGCTGTCGCCGGTGTCATTGATGCAGACGCGCTGGCCGTCGGTGATGACGGAGTAATGGCCCTTCAGGACCATCACCTGTCTGAAGGCATTGGCTGCCTGGACAGCCAGTTCCACGCGTCCCTCGTCATCGGCAGGCACCTGCTCCCTGCCGATCAGGCGGCCCAGCCGCTTCATCTCGCCGGGATGGGGCGTGAGCACAGCCCGCAGCCGCATCTCCGCCGGCCACGCGGATCGCATCGCCAGCAGGTTGAGCGCGTCGGCATCGAGCACAGCCAGCCGATCCAGCCGCAGCAGCGCATCCAGCAGCTCGCCGGCGTCGCGATCCGTCCCCAGCCCCGGGCCGATGACGATCGCATCGGCCTGCTCGGCTGACGCGATCACCGCATCGCGATCCTCCATCGCCAGACCGATCAGTTCGGGCGTCACGCTCAGCGCCGCCGGCAGCATCACCGACGGCACGGCGATCTGCACCAGGCCGCTGCCGAGGCGCAACGCAGCCGTCCCGGCGAGCACGGGCGCGCCGAGCATCGTGCGGCTTCCGCCGATCACGAGCACGCGGCCGAACTGGCCCTTGTGGCCGTCGATCGGCCGGGGCGGCAGGGAATGGAACGTCTGCGGGCTGATGCGCGTCGTCTGCGACATGGCACTGCGATGATACCCGTGCGCGCAGCGGCTGACACGTCCGATAACCGCAAGCCGCCCAAGCCGCACAGGCGGCATGGCCGATAAGCCTCAGACCGTGCGCGAACAACGAATCCCCTTTTCGTTCCTGTGGACCGGATCCCTTCGCCGCCGCCTTTGGCTGGGCGGCGTCGGGGTGGCGTTGTTTGTCGTGACGCTGCTGATCGGCAATCAGTTCATCGCCCGCGAGAAAGCGGTGACGGCGGACTCGATCGGCTTGGATTTCATCGCCTTCTACACCGCCGGCACGTTCGTGGACCAGGGGCGCATCGGCGACCTGTACGACCTGGACGCCAAGCGGGCATTCCAGCGAGGTATTGCCGACGCGATCAGTCTGGAGATCGGCAATGCGATGGGGCCGTGGTGGAATCCGCCCTTCTACGCGTGGGTCTTTGTGCCCTTTTCCCGATTTGAGTTCGTGACGGCAACGCTGCTGTGGACGGGGCTGAATGTCGTGCTCGTCCTGATCGCCATCGCGATGCTGGCGATGCTGCTCAAGGTGGAGGGCTGCGAGAAGTGCGATCGCCTGCTGCTTGGCCTGCTCGTGCTGGTGTCGATGCCGTTCATCGGCCTGGTGTCGCATGCGCAGAACACGGGCATGAGCCTGCTGCTGCTGACGGCGACGGTGTGGGCATGGCGCGCTCGCCGCGGGTTGCTGGCCGGGCTGGTGTGCGGGCTGCTGTTCTATAAGCCGCAACTGGCGGCGCTGGTTGCGGGGATGCTGGTGCTGACGCTGGGCGCGCGGGCACTGCTGGGCCTGCTGTGCACGGGCACGGCGCTGCTGGCTGTCACGGTGACGACACTGCCGGGGGCATTGAGCGATTTTGCGACGCGCATGCCGCAGAACCTGGCGTTGGCTCAGGAGAAGCTGGTTTACATCTGGGACCGCCACGCGACAACCAAGGCCTTCTGGCGGCTGCTGATCCAGGGATATGAGATCGGCCCGGCATCAGCGGTCGTCAACACGTTGACGATTCCCTGCTCGGGCGGGCTGGCGGTGCTGCTGGTGGTGGCGGCCTGGCGGTGGCGGCGCCAGCAGGACGCCGCCACACTGGATCGGCTGATCGCAGCCACGATCGCGGCCATGCCGCTCATCATGCCCTTCTATTTCGATTATGATCTGCTGCTGCTGGCGATACCGGCGGTGCTGTTGGCGCGCGAGGCGCTGGCCGGCGGTATCATCCCGGCATGGCTGAGGCGCGTCTGGGCGGCGCTGTATGCCTGGATGTACGTCAATGCCCCCGTCGCCGAGGCGACGCGCGTCAATGTCACGGTGCTGCTGCTGGCCGCCGTGGCGGGCATGATGATCGCCCGTGTGCATCAGCCGGTGCGGCGCACGCTCGCAGCGGCGGACGATGCCCGCACGCCTGATGTCGCCCCCCTCGCCGGAGCGGCGGCTGCGGGCTGAACGAGACTTGTGGTGAAGGAGCGCGGGAATGAAACTCAACTTCTGGCAATGGCTGGGCCTGATCGTGCTGATCGTCGCCGTGGGCGGAATCCTCTATCAGAAATCGCAGAAGGCTGAACCAGCGGATGCGCCGCGCACGTCTCCGCCCGCCACCACACAGCCGGCTGCGGAGTGATCGCATCTCCCGCCTGCTGCCGACCTGCACGCGTCATGCGTCCGCGCACGCCGCCGGCGCCGCAGATCATCGTTCCTCACCATGACCGCTGATGCCCCTTCAGCCTCCCCGCAGAGCACGCTGCGGCGCGATGTGCTCAGCGCTTACTTCGCCAGCGGCGCGCGCATCGGAAGCTGGGTCGCGGTGTGTGCAATGGTCTACCGCTGGATGGGGGCTGACGCGTTTGCGATGCTGGCGCTCGTCCGCGGCACGCTGGCGCTGCTGAACTACACCACGCTCGGGCTGGTTCCGGCGATGGTGCATTTCCTGGCGAAGGCGGTGACGCCCGTCCCGGCTGTGCCTGTGGAAGAGGCTGCGGAGCAATCGAAAGTCCTGGATTATGCGCGCCCCCAGCCGGTGCCCCGGCTAGACGATCCCTCGCCGCTGCAGCGGATTTATTTCACCGGCCTGGCGATGATGACGGTTCTGGCGATCGCAGGCTGCATGCTGGTCTTTGTTTACGCGGTGGAGTTCCACAACTGGCTGGACGTGGCTCTCGGGTTTCGCGATGAGATTGCCGCCATCGTTCTGTTCATGGGCCTTGGGATGATCCTGCGCCTGTGGAGCGACAGCGCCGGGGCATTCCTGCAGACCAACAACCGCATCGCGCTGGACAACCTGCTGCTGGGGGCATCCGACATCGCGTGGGCCGTGCTGACCGCCCTGGTCATCACCACCGACTGGAACCATCTGCCCAGGGTGGCAGCGATGTTCGCCCTTTCAGGCGGGATGCTGGTTGTGGCCCGCCTGACGGCGGTTGAGAAGGTGTCGCCCATGCTGCTGGCGAAGGTGCACGTAACTTTCGACCTGAAAGCCATGCGGCAGATGCTCGCCATGGGCCTGATGGTCGCAGCCGCGCAGATGGCGGACTATCTTTACGCACCGATCGATCTGATCCTGATCAACAAGCTGATCGATGCCGAGACGGTGGCGGACTATGCCCCAGCCATCCAGATCGACGCGGGACTGCTGTTGCTGGTGGGCGGGCTGGCGGCTGTGCTGTTGCCCAAGACGGCGCTGGCGCATGCGCGCGGAGATCGCACGCTCATCCGCCAGTACTACATCCGTGGGACGTTGGTGAGTCTGGCGATGCTGGCGGTGGCGGCGTTGGCGATATGGGCGATTGCGCCGTGGATCTTCCGGCTGTGGCTGGGCGAGTATCGCGACGGCACGCGCATGATCCTGCCGCTGCTGCTGATCAGCACGGTCGTGGGTGGTTCGAGCGCCGTGGGACGCTCGATCCTGCTGGGGATGGGGCGCGTACGGGCGTTCACAATCTCCGTCCTGATTGCAGGGGTCGCGAACGTCGTGCTGAGCTACGCGCTGGTGCGCTATGCCGGGATGGGCCTGAGGGGCATCGTGCTGGGGACGGTGATCGTGGTCGTAGCCCGCTGCGGATTGTGGATGCCGTGGTATGTGGTGCGGGTGATAGGGGGATCAGCAGGCAGCAGGCAGCAGGCGGCAGGCAGCGAGTAAGTCTGCAGTCTGCAGTTAGAGTTTGCAGTTGGCGGTTGGCAGCAGAGCACTCCCTTCGTCGCTTCATCGCTTCGTCACTTCGTGACTTCGTCGCTTTGCCCCCATGGCCGCGCCGGCTATAACCTAAGCCCACTGTACGACGCCCATGGCCACCATCCTCCCCCCATCCCCCCGCCGCATTCTGATCATCAAGCCGAGCGCGATCGGCGATGTTGTGCATACGCTGCCGATCCTGAACCTGCTGCGGCGCCGCTGGCCGGAGGCGCGGATCGAATGGGTCGTCACACAGGCCTGCGCGGGGATCCTCGAGGGCCATCCGCAGCTCGATGAGGTGCTGATCTTCGACCGCAAACAGCTCGGCCGATGGTGGCGGGACGCGGCAGCCAGGCGAAGCCTGCGGGCCTTCACGCAGGATCTGCGATCGCGTCGCTATGACCTCGTGATCGACCTGCAGGGCCTGTTTCGCAGCGGCTGGCTGGCGTGGCAGACGCGATGCCCGGCACGCGTGGGGTTTGCCAATGCCCGCGAGGGAGCCTGGCTGTTCTACACCCACCGCATTCATCCCGGCACGACCGAGCAGCACGCGATCGACCGCTACCTCAAGCTTGCGCAAGCCGTCGGCGCGGCGACCGATCCGGTCGAGTATGTCTTCCCGACGGACGACGCCGACCGCCAGGCGGTCACGCAGATGCTCGGCAGCGATCAGCCGTATGCCGTGCTGATCCCCGGCACCAACTGGCCGACCAAGCGCTGGCCGATCGAGCATTTCAATGCCCTGGCCGCCGCCATTCGGCGCGAGTTCGGCCTGCGGACCGTCGTGGCTGGCGCTCCTTCCGAGCGCGAACTGGGCGAGCAGATCGCCGAAAGCCTCAACCTCTGCGGCCGCACGACGCTCCGCCAGCTTGTCGCCCTGCTCGAGCGGGCAGCCGTTGTGATCTGCAACGACTCCGGCCCGATGCACATCGCCACGGCCCTCGGCCGACCGATGGTCGCCCTGTTCGGACCGACCAACCCCGTCCGCACCGGCCCGTACGGCCGCGACGACGCCGTCGTCCGCCTGGACATCTCCTGCAGCCCCTGCTACTCCCGCACATGCTCGCACCAAAGCTGCCTCCGGCTGCTCCAGGTCCAGCCGGTCCTCGCCCATGTGCGACAACAGCTTGAAAAGCATAGGGTTGCGTCATAGCGGCCTGTTGGCCGATGGAACCGGCCCGCAAGAACCAGCGACGATTTCACGCCATGGGCCCCGGCGGGTAGAGTGTGCAAACCGGTTGCAACTTCGCCCCAGGCGGCGCGTGTAAACGATGGAACAGCAGCCCAGGAATGTCGATCCGACGATCGCCCTGTTCGAGCGGGCGGTGCGGGAGCACTCCCGCCGGCTGCTGGCGATCGCGCGGGCGATCGTGGGGCATCGCGCCGCACCCGAGGATGTGCTCCAGCAGGCGCTGCTCAACCTGTATGAGCACCGCCACCGCTACGACTGGCGCGAGCCGGGCGGGCTGATGCGCCGCACGGTCGTCAACGAGGCGTTGCGGATCCTCCGCCAGCCGCGGATGACGGTCGTCGCTGAGGATCATCCCGGCCGCGGCGGTTCGCCGGATGAGCCGATGGAGCAGGACGAAACCGTCCGCGCTGTGCGTGAGGCGATCGATCGCCTGCCCGAGCACTTCCGCGCGGCGCTGGTGCTGTGCGAGTACGAGCAGATGTCGTACAACGAGATCGCCGAGGTGCTGCAATGCAGCGTGGCGCAGGTGAAGACCTGGCTGCATCGCGGACGCCGGCAACTGGCGGGAATGCTGAAGGATTACGTCGAAGGCAAGACGAGGAAATCGCCTGATGGAACCGATCAGCGATCAGACTGAGCTTCTGGAGCAGTATCTCGATGGCACGCTGGAGGCGGATGAGGCGGCGCGCGTCGAGGCGCTGTTGCGCGAAGATGCTGCGATGCGCGACACGCTCGAGCAACTGCGGCTGGAGCGGGATCTGCGTGTGCGCGTTTTTGCGAGCCTGGAGGGTGGCCATCGCGAAGCCGACGCGGCTGCCGAGCGGTTTGTCGCGTCGGTGGCGCGGCGGGAGCATGTGCGCCGGCTTGCGCGCATGGCGCGATTTGTCGCGGCTGCGGCAGCCGTCGTGCTGATCGGCTTCGGCATCGGCTGGACGGGTCGGGCGGCCCTCGATCCCCAGCCCGGGCCGGTCACACCCGTCGCCCAGGGCGAAGCCGCCTCCTATCGCGTGGCTGTTGCCGTCACCGACGATGCCGGAAACGTCGTCGCCGTTCAGCCGTTCTCCTCGATCGACGAAGCCGAGCGCTTCTCTCGCGATCTGAAAGCCTGGCAGGACAACCGGCGGCAACTGGAGCAAGGCGGCGTCCTGCTGGTGGGAGATCGCTTCTGATCGGAACCGGTATGCAGATGGCTGTACGGGTCTGTTTACGATCGATCGGATGGCCCGCTTGTGTGCTGGCGGGCGTGCTGGCATGCGCGCCGCTGGCGGGCGGGCAGGAGACGTCACTCCTCCAGCAGCTCGATCGCGAGACGCAGGCGCTGTATCAGCAGGTCCAGCGGTCGGTTGTGCGCGTGCAACTGCCCCCGCCGGCATGGCTGGATGAACTGCTGGCCGATGAACATCCCGCCCGGCGATGGCAACAGCTCGATCCGGAAGTCCGCAAGCGGATCGAGACCGCTCCTCCCTCCGGCCGGCTGGGCACGGTCATCGTGCCAGCCACCCAACCGTCAGCGGATGGCAAGCAGCCGGGTGACGACGCGCAGGATGGCGCCACCTGGCAGGTTCGCCCACTGCCCGGCCCTTCAGGCGTGCAGATCGAATCGCGCCGGCAGAAAGGCGACACGCAGGTGATCGTCGTCACGCCGCAAATCGACGGCGAGTCGCAGCTCGGCCTGCGCGTTCAGCCGGGACAGGCGGGATTCGCGCCAGCCAATCTCGCCATCGTGCTCGATGAGGCCGGGCATCTGCTGGTACCCGTCTATCTGCAGCAGCGGCAGTTCGACGGGCCGGTGCATGTCGAGCTGGGCGACGGGCGCACCGCGCGAGCGACGTTTGTCGGATCGGACCGACAGACGGGATTGACCGTGTTGAAGCTCGATCAGCCGGCTGGGGCGCCGGTGCGGATCAGTGACCAGCCGCGGCCTGCCGAGGGGAGTCTGGTGATGATCCTCTCCCCCGCCAACGATGCAGCCCGGCTGGCTGTGTGGACGGGGGCAAGCCGCGAATGGGGTATGGTGATCGCCGCGGACGGGGCCGTGGTTGGCTTTGCGCGTCACGGGCAGTTTCTCAGCGCATCGCTGTCGATGCCTGCGATCCGTGCGCTGATCGGCTCAGGACAGGTCGATCGACCGCGCTTCGGCATGGTGGTGGTCGAGATCCGCGAGGGCGACGCCCTGCGGCAGAAGCATGCCCTGGGCCGCCGGCCCGCCATGCACGTGATGCGTGTCATCCCCGGCTCGGCTGCCGAGCGAGCCGGCCTGCGCAGCGGCGATATCGTCCTCGAACTCAACGACCAGCCGGTCGGTGATGTCCCCACCTTCGCCGCCATCCTCGCAGCCCACGACGGCCCGGCGACGCTGACGATCCTGCGTGACGGACGGCAAGAGCGGTTCGAAGTGCGGTTTGATCAGTGATAAACGGCGGCGCCGCGAAGTCTTCGCGAAGGGGATAGCGCAAAGATCGCAGAGATCACAAAGATTGCAAAGATGCTGATTAGAAGAGGCCACCGATTGTCACCGATTCACACCGATCTGTTTCTGCACAACAGAGATCATCGGTGTCCATCGGTGTGAATCGGTGGCAGTGCTTTCTTATCTGCGTTCATCCGCGTTCATCCGCGTTCATCGGCGGTTCCCAACACTCACGTGTGGTAATCCGCATTGATCGTGATGTACTGGCGCGAGAGGTCGCAGGTCCAGACTGTGGCTTCGGAGCGGCCGAGGTTGCAGTTGAGTTCTACACTGACGTCAGTTGAATCCAGCGCCTTGCTGACCTTGGCGGCGTCGAACGCAAGTGGGCGGCCGCGCTGGAAGACGCGCGTGCCCTGGAGGGTCAGGACGGCTTTGTCCGGGTCGAACGGCACGCCCGCCAGGCCGGCGGCTGAGACGATCCGGCCCCAGTTGGGATCGTTGCCGTGCATGGCGCATTTCACCAGCGGCGAGTTGGCGATCGCGCGGGCGATGGCCTGCGCGGCTGCGTCGCTTGCGGCTTTGGTGACGTGGATCTTGACGACCTTGGTCGCGCCTTCGCCGTCGCGTGCGATCTGGACCGCCAGGCTCTGGCAGACATCCTCCAGCGCGGCGAGGAACTTGCGAGCCAGCGCCGGCGTGTTGATCTTTGCTCCGCTGGCGCCGGAGGCGAGGATGGCGGCGGTGTCGTTGGTGCTGGTGTGATCGTCGACCGTGACGGCATTGAAGCTGCGATCGACCGCGGGTGCGAGCAGCCGACGCAGCAGCGCCGGCGAGATGGCTGCATCCGTCGTCAGATACGCCAGCATCGTGGCATGCAGGCCCTTGGCGGGCAGGGCCATGCGCGGGCCGATCATGCCGCTGCCCTTGCAGACGCCGGCCAGCGTGACGGTCTGCCGGCCGATCTTCAGCCGCGTGGCAGCGGTCTTGCGGACCAGATCTGTGGTAAGGATGGCCTCCGCAAACGCATGCGCATGCTCGAGGCTGCTGCCGAGGGCTGCGCCTGCGGCACGGATGCCGCGCTCGAGCTTCTCCATCGGCAACAGGTGGCCGATGATGCCCGTCGACGACGGCAGGATCTGCTGGGCCTCGCAGCCGATGGCCTCGGCTGCCAGCTCGCACATGCGCAGGGCATCACGTTCGCCCTGCTTGCCGGTGCACGCATTGGCGTTGCCCGAGTTGACGACGACGCCACGCAGGCGGCCGCCGGCAATGTGCTCCCGACCGATCTTCACCGGCGCCGCGAAGACGCGGTTGGTCGTGAAGACGGCGGCAGCCGACGCCAGGCGGTCGCAGACCAGCAAACCCACGTCGGCTTTGCGCTTCTTGAGCCCCGCATGGACACCCCCCGCGCGAAACCCCGCCGGCGACAACAGATGCAACTCAGCCATCGATCCCTTCCGTTTGAGAACCAGCGCGGAAGAGTAGCGATTTTCAGGAGGGTTGGAAAGAGTCGGGCGAAGCACGGGGAGGTGACTTCCAATTTCGGATTTGAGTCTGGTCACTTGTCACTCGCCGCCATTGGACGTGGGACATTCACTGCCGAGTGGCGATCGCAACCTGCAGAGTGCAGACTGACCGCCTCCCGATTTTCCGCAGCATCCTGATGTCATCTGCCATACACTGTCAGATGACATGCATGCCAGGACGAACTCTGATGTGACGATCCGGACGGCGTTGCCGTCGGACATCCCCGCGCTTGTGGAGTTAAATCGCGCGTCCTATCCGACTCTGGCGGAGGACAACGTCGTCTGGGACGCGCCGCATCTGGCCAGCCATCAGCGCGTCTTCCCGCAGGGGCAGATCGTGGCGGAGGTCGACGGCAGAATCGTCGGCGCGTGCGCCTCGCTGATGGTCGACCTGGGGCGCGATCCGCTGCGCCTGCACACATGGTCGGGCATCACGGACAGCGGATTTTTCACCAATCACGACTCCGAAGCCGACACGCTCTACGGCGCGGATGTCTACGTCCATCCCGATTACCGCCGTCGCGGCATTGGGCACAGGCTGTACGAAGCCCGGCGCGAGCTGGCGCGGCGGCTGAACCTGCGGCGGATTCTCACCGGCGGTCGGCTGTGGAACTACGTCAACTATGCCGATCGCATGACGCCCGATGAGTACGCTCAGCAGGTGGCGGCAGGCCAGTTGTACGACCCGGTGCTCAGCTTCCAGCTTCGCGAGGGGTTTGTGCTGCGGGGGATCCTGCCGAATTACCTGCGCGATCCGCGCAGCCGCAACTACGCCAGCCTGCTGGAATGGCTGAACCCAGACTACATGCCCCGCCTCAAGGGCGCGCGGAAGGTGCGCGTGGCCTGTGTGCAGTACCACATGCGCAAGATCCGCGGCTTCGACGACTTCGCGCAGCAGGTCAGCTATTTCACGGACATCGCGGCTGAGTATCGGAGCGATTTTGTCCTGTTCCCTGAGCTGTTCACGGTGCAGCTTCTGTCGTCGATGGACGCCCTGTCCGCCAAGGAGGGAATCGCGCGGCTGACGGAGTTCACGGGTCAGCTCGTCGATCTGCTCAGGAACCTGGCGACGCGATACGGCTTGACGATCATCGGCGGCAGCCATCCGGTGCGCCAGGGCGAGCAGATCATCAACACAGCCCTGATCTGCCTGCCGGATGGGACGGTCTACGACCAGCCGAAGCTCCACATCACGCCCAACGAGCGCCGCTGGTGGGGCATCACCGGCGGCAACAAGCTCCAGGCGATCCAGACGCCCAAAGCCAAGATCGGCGTGCTGATCTGCTACGACGTCGAGTTTCCCGAAGCCGCCCGCGTGCTGGCGGATGAGGGGGCTGAGATCCTCTTTGTCCCCTTCTGCACCGACAACCGCCAGGGCTATCTGCGCGTTCGCTACTGCGCGCATGCCCGGGCGATCGAGAACCAGATCTACGTCGCCCTGGCCGGCACGACCGGCAACCTGCCCGATGTGGACAACATGGACATCAACTTCGCGCAGGCGGCTGTGCTGACGCCCAGTGATTTCGCCTTTGCGCGGGACGGGGTCGCAGCCGAGGCGGACTCCAACGAAGAGACGATCCTCGTGTGCGATCTGGACCTGGATGACCTGCACGACAGCCGAAGCGCCGGGACCGTCACGCCGCGGCTGGACCGCCGGCAGGATCTATTCCGCGTCGTGACGAGCGTCGGCCCGGCGCCGACCCGGCCGCTGGGGGATCAGCCGCGCGATGACCAGTGGGGTGTGACGGGCGAGGGCGATCCGGCAGATGCGCCGGCACGGGAGACTGGGAACGACAGCGGGTCAGGGCATCGGCATTCGTCGCCAGACATCCATGGGTGAGGCGGGGTGCATCGGGCGTGATGGATGCAGATAATGCATCAAACAGGGGTTTCGCTCGCTGGGGTTATTCGCGGCTGCCAGCGGTTGTCGTCACCGGCGCGCAGGCAGGCGGCGCCCCCCACTCCTGGGCACCGCCTGCTGCTATAGCGCCTGATTGTGTTTCGGTCAGGTGATCACGACATCGGAGAACAACTTGGCATCAGCCCAGTTGGTGTGGTCCTTGTAGTCGCTGTCACCGCCGGTGGTCGTGATGAGGACCAGCTCATCCACGCCTTCAATGTCGACACTGAGGAACTCGGCATCATCGGCTCCGGTCAGACGTGAACTGCTGGCCAGCAGCACGCCATCGCCCCACACCTGGAAGATGGCTGAGCCGTCGCCGGGGCCGTCGCCGACAAAGTCGTCGATGCCGACATATGCCTCGAAACGCTTGTACTGGCCGTTGAGGTCATAGACCACCTGCGACGCTGCATGCGTTCCGAGACCCTTGGCCCAAGTCTGGCCGTTGATCTCCAGCGGCGTGCCATTGGCGGCCTTGTCCTTCTGGAGACCAAAGTATGGGCTGGTCGCGGAGACGGGCGTCAGATCACTGAGGTAGATGGCCTCAGACGAGCCGCTGTCGGCCTGGTAATAGACCGTCACCGGATCGCCGTCGATGATATAGGCCGCCGAATCCTCGATGATCGACACCGTCAGCACGCCGCTCGGGCCGAACAGCATCTTGGGAATCGGCACATCGACGTACGAATTGCCGGGGTCGATGAAGACGGAGAATGGCGTGCCGGCGGCAATGCGAACCATCAGGCTGCCGCTGGTGCTGCCCGTTCGCGTGATACGGACGATGGCGTCCTGCGTATCCGTCGCCGTCGGCTCGATCACCTCCAGCGACAGATGCGGCCGCTCGATAGTATCGCTGACTTTCAGCAGCTTGGCATCAGCCCAGTCGGTGTGATCCTTGTAGTCGCTGTCGCCACCGGTGGTCGTCACCAGGCGCAACTGGTTGACGCCGGTGACGTCGACATCGAGGAACTCCGCGCCGTCAGCCCCGGTCAGACGCGAGCTGCTGGCCAATAGCTGGCCATCACCCCAGACCTGAAAGACGGCCGATCCATCGCTGGCGCCATTGCCGACGAAATCGTCGATGCCAACGTACGCCTGGAAGCGCGAATACTCGCCGTTGAGGTTGTAGATCACCTCGGACGTTGAGTGCGTGCCGAGACCCTTCTGCCAGGTCTGGCCGTTGATCGTCAGCGGATTGCCGTTGGCGGCTTTGTCCTTCTGCAGGCCGAAGTACGGGCTGATGACCGACGAGGCCTCCATGTCGCTGAGATACACCACATCCGACGTGGCGCTGCGGTCGTAGTAGACCGTCACCGGATTGCCGTCGAAGACGTAGCTGGGCGAATCGGCAAGGGAGACCTCCAATTCGTCCAGTGCGCCGAACAGGTGCGCCGGAATCGGCACATCCACAAACGACGCGCCCTCGTTGAGGAAAACGGTGAAGATCGTTCCGGCGTTCACGCGGACAGCCAGCATGTCGTCAGGGCCGCTCGTGCGCGTTACACGGACGACGGCGCTTTTCGCAGACGTCGTCGTGGGATCGATCACTTCCAGCGAGAGCGTCGGCAGAACGGTATCCGGCTGATAGAAGACCTTCACCGGATCGCTGTCGAGGATGTAATCGTTGCTGGGCGCCAGCGACACCGTTATCCCGTCGCTCGACCCGATGAGGTATGCCGGGATCGGAATGTCGACGTACGGTTCGTCGGAATTGAGGAAAGCGGAGAAGACTGTGCCCGCGTTGACGCGCAGCAGCACGGTGGTGCCAGTCCGGCCAATGCGATTGACGCGGACGATGGCGTCCTGCGAGTCGGTCGCGATCGGCTGGATCACTTCCAGTGTCAGATGCGTCGGAACGTGTTCGTCGTTGGTGTAGACCCACGCGCCGGCCCAGTTGGTGTGATCCTTGTAGTCGTTGTCGCCGCCGGTGGTCGTTACCAGTCGAAGCTGGTTGACGCCCGTGATGTCGACACTGATGAACTCGGCCTTGTCGGCACCGGTAAGGCGGGAGCTGCTGGCCAGCAGTTGACCGTCGCCCCAGACCTGGAAGACCGCCGAGCCATCGCCGGGGCCGTCGCCGACGAAGTCGTCGATCCCGACGTAGCTTTCGAATCGGTTGTATTCCCCGTTCAGGTTGTAGACCAGCTCCGACGCCGCATGCGTGCCCAGGCCCTTGGCCCAGACCTGGCCGTTGATGTCGAGCGTCGTGCCGTTTGTCGCAAGATCTTTCTTGTATCCTCCATAGGGACTGACAGCGGAAACAGGATCCAGATCACTCAGGTAGGTCACCGACAGCAGCCTGCGATTCTCCAATGCCTCGACGGCTGGCTGAATGTTTCTGGATACACAACGGCGAGAGTTGTTCCCCATGACGCTCCTCCTTCGAGCGGTTAAAGAACGACACAGCAAAACCCGGAAATGACGGCTTGATGCCGCCCCACTCGAACAGATGACATCGAGGAACAGGAATGGTTAGTCGTCTTACAGAAAAAAAGATCGCATTATCCTTGAACCGCGCACGCGCTTAGTGCGGTATCCGCAGCCTGCGGTGGCCGTCGGCGCGGCCGATGCCTGCCTGCCAGCCGCGGGGTGCGGAGATCACCTGACGCATTTGCCGACACCGCTGTCAGCAGTACGATGCTGGGCTATCTGCCTGTAACAACGAGTCTGCAAACCTTGTGGAGAACGACACGATGGACATGCCGGCGCTGAAGCAGAAGCTGGAATCGATTGGACAGGGTCATGTGTTGCGCTTCTGGGACAAGCTGTCCGCGGCTGAGCAGTCGCGACTGGCCGGTCAGTTGTCGGCACTGGACCTCGACCAGATCGCGCGCCTGGCGGAGAACTATGTTAAGCGCAAGCCGGAGCTGAAATTGCCGGCTGACATCCAGCCGGTTACCGCCTATCCGCGTGTACCGAAGACCGACGAGCAGCGGCGGCTCTACCAGCAGGCTGAGCAGCGCGGCATGGAGCTGCTGCGCCAGGGAAAGATCGGCGCGTTCCTCGTCGCCGGCGGACAGGGGACGCGCCTCGGCTACGACGGCCCCAAGGGCGAGTATCCCGTCACGCCGATCAAGCAGAAGCCGCTGTTCCAGGTCTTTGCCGAAAGCCTGCGCAACTGGTCCCAGCAAGCCGGTCGGCCCATCCCCTGGTACATCATGACCAGCGACATCAACGACGGGCCGACGCGGGCGTTCTTCCAGAAGCACAAGTATTTCGGATACAACCCCGATGACATCTTTTTCTTCCAACAGGGGATGATGCCGGCCTTCAGCATGGACGGCCGGCTGCTGCTGGCTGAGAAATCCAGCCTGGCGCTCAGCCCGGACGGGCATGGCGGCTCGCTGCGGGCGCTGGAAAAGAGCGGCGCGCTATCGGACATGCGCCGACGCGGCGTTGAGCATCTGTCCTACTTCCAGGTAGACAATCCCCTGGTCTACACGATTGATCCGCTGTTCCTGGGCCTGCACGACGTCACCGGCTCGGAGATGAGCTCGAAGACGATCGGCAAGTCGCACGCGCTGGAGAAGGTCGGCAACTTCTGCATCGCCGACGGCCGGCTGCAGGTGATCGAGTACAGCGATCTGCCCGATGAGCTGGCGAAGCAGACCAATCCCGATGGCAGCCTGAAGTTCAATGCCGGCTCGATCGCGATCCACGCGCTGCGCGTCTCGTTCATCGAACGGCTGAACGCTGGCGGCGAGCTGAAGCTGCCGTGGCACCGGGCGGAGAAGAAGGTCGGCTTCGTTGATGAAGCCGGCAATCCGGTCAAGCCCGATACCCCCAACGCCGTCAAGCTCGAGCAGTTCGTGTTTGACGCGATCCCGCTGGCCAACAACCCGATGGTCTACGAGACGGACCGGGCTGAGGAGTTCAGCCCCGTCAAGAACGCCGAGGGGGCCGACTCCCCCGCCACCAGCCGGCGCGACCAGGTCCGCCGCGCCGCCCGCTGGCTGGCTGCTGCAGGCATCCAGGTTCCGATGAACGGCGAGGATCCCGCCGTAACGATCGAAATCTCGCCGCTGTATGCGGTTACGGAGAAGCAGTTGCGCGAGAAACGGCCAAACCTGGGCACGATCACGCCGGGGCAGGCGATCTACATCGAGTAGCAAGACGTCGGTCGTCCGTGGCAGGAATATGCGGTTCGCTGAAGCGGACCCTGCGGTTCCTGCTGCGCGCCCGGTTGATCCCTTGTCGCCTCTCGCCGATTCGTCGCGAGCCCCCATCCAATTGCAACCCCTAACGCCCCGTGATACCTTGATGCCCAGCCGTCACGGATGACGGTGGGGAAGAAGGCAGCGCAATTCCACGGAAGGGATGCCAAGATGCGCCTGCACCAGCTCATCCATTCGTTTGATGCCTCCATCGATTGCTCTCACCTGCCCGATGTCGAAGTAACCGGCGTCGAGGAGGACTCCCGGCGCGTCCAGCCGGGGAGTGTGTTTGTCGCCCGGCCGGGCACGCAGACCGACGGCGCCAAATACGTCGCCGACGCCGCCCAGCGCGGCGCGATCGCTGTCGTCTGCGAAACGCCGATCGACCCCTGCCCCCTGCCGCAGGTGATCGTGCCATGCGCCGCCGCGGCGGCGTCCGTGCTGGCCGGCAAGTTCCACGGCGAGCCCAGCCGATCGGTGAAGGTGCTGGGCATTACCGGCACCAACGGCAAGACGACGACGGCTTACCTCGTCCGCCATCTGCTGGCCAGCGCCGGGATCAAGTGCGGCCTGGTCGGCACGGTACAGATCGATGATGGCCGGCGGGTCGTCGAAGCCGCGATGACCACTCCGGCTGCCGGCGATGTCGCCGCCCTGCTGGCCGCCATGCGCGACAATGGCTGCCGCGCCTGTGCGATCGAAGTCTCCAGCCATGCCCTGCACCAGCGGCGCGTTGACGGCATCTCCTTCGCCGCTGCCGCCTTTACGAATCTCACCGGCGACCATCTCGACTATCACCAGACGATGGACGCCTATGCCGATGCCAAGGGGATGCTGTTTGCCATGCTGCCGCGAGACGCGGTGGCGATCGTCAATGGCGAGGACGCCTGGGCCGATCGCGTGCTGGGCAACTGCCAGGCGCGCGTGGTGCGGTTCGGCTTTGGCGCCGGCTGCGACTACAGCGCGCGGGACGTGGCGGTAACCTCGCGCGGGACCAACTTCGTGCTGGTCACGCCCGACGGCCAAACGCCCGTCCACATGCAGCTCATTGGCCGGCACAACATCGAGAACGCCCTGGCTGCGGTGGCGCTGGTGGGCGAGACGTTCGGCTTGTCCGTGCATCAGATTGCCGCTGCGTTGCGGGACGCGCAAGGCGCGCCCGGCCGCCTGCAGGCGGTGCGCGTCGGCCAGCCGTTTGCCGTGCTGGTCGATTACGCTCACACAGATGACGCGCTGGAGAACGTGCTGACGGCCCTCAAGCCACTGACAAAAGGCAAGCTGCGCGTGATGTTCGGCTGCGGCGGTGATCGCGACCGCACCAAGCGGCCGCGCATGGCGCGCGTCGCCGAACGGCTGGCCGATGTGGTCTACATCACCAGCGACAACCCGCGCACGGAAGACCCGCAGCAGATCATCCGCGACATCGTTGCCGGGCTTTCCAACCCAGCCGATGCGATCGTCGAACCCGACCGCCGCAAGGCGATCAACCGCATCATCGCCGACGCCGAAGACAACGACATCGTCCTCCTGGCGGGCAAGGGCCACGAGAATTACCAGATCCTCGGCAAGACCAAGTGTCCCTTCGACGACGTAGAGGAAGCCACGCGGGCGGTGGAAAGAAGACTTCACCGCAGAGACGCGGAGGTCGCGGAGAAGTCACCGAGCTGAGGCGGAGCTCCTGTTGTTCGAGTGTTTCTTGACTGCGACTCCTCTGCGCTCTTTGCGCCTCTGCGGCGAGCACCAATCATGAAGCCGTTAAGCATTCGAGAGATTCGGCAGGTGGTGGGCGGGAAGGTGATCTCGCAGATCGTCGGCCGCGAACCGGCGGTGCGGGCGATCTGCACGGATACCCGCGCGATGAAGCCGGCGTCGCTGTTCATCGCCCTGCGTGGCGAGAACCATAACGGCCACGATCATCTCGCGGCTGCGGCCGCCGGCGGCGCGATCGCGGCGATGGTCGAAACACCCCCGCCGCAGGAGATCCCCGGCCTGCTGCTGATCCAGGTGCCCAATACGCGCACCGCCATGGGCCGCCTGGCGACGGCTGTCCGCAAGCAACTGCGCGGCAAGGTCATTGCCGTCGGCGGGTCCAACGGGAAGACCTCGACCAAGCACCTGATCCACGCGGCTCTGAGTGTGCGCCTGCGCGGGTCGATCTCGCCCAAGAGCTTCAACAACGACATCGGCGTACCGCTGACGATCTTCGCAGCCGACGCGTCGCAGGACTACCTCGTGCTGGAGATGGGCACGAACCATCCCGGTGAGCTGAAGGTGCTGTCGGACATGGCCAAGCCGGATCTGGCTGTCATCACGAATGTCGGCTGTGAGCATCTGGAGGGTTTTGGCGACCTGGACGGGGTTCGCCGCGAGGAGGCTGCGATCACCGCGGGGCTGTCGGAGCAGGGCCTGCTGATCGTCAACGGCGATGATGCTGGCTTGCTCGAAGCTGTCGGCGGATACCGCGGGCGGCGGATCACGTTCGGCTTCAATCAAAGCAACGACCTGTTTCCGACCGATATTGCGTGCAGCGCCGAAGGCGTGCGATTCCGCCTCAACACCAGCCGAACCGAGGTTTTCGTGCCGCTGCTGGGTCGCCACACGGCGATCAATGCCCTGGCGGCGATGGCTGTCGCGCGGCGGATGGGATTGCCGGATGCGCAGATCCTCGAGGGTCTGTCGAAGGCGACGGGCCCGGAAATGCGCCTGCAGCTCCAGAAGCTGGGCGGCGTGACGGTCCTGAACGACGCCTACAACGCCAATCCCGACTCGATGCGGGCGGCGATGCAGACACTTGCGGAACTGCCCACAAACGGCCGACGCATCGCCATCCTCGGCGAGATGCGCGAGCTGGGCGATTCGGCTGAGACGATGCATCGCGAGATCGGCCAGACGGCAGGCGGTCATGGGTTTGACCGCATCATCTTCGTCGGCGAGTTTGCGCAGGTGATGGCGGATGCCGCCATCGGCGCCGGCATGGCGGCGGAGCATGTGCAGATGTGCGAAGACGCGCAGCAGGCGGCCGGGATCGTGTCGGAGCTGATGGCTGATGGTGACCTGGTGCTGGTGAAGGCGTCGCGCGGCGTGCGCCTGGAGCGCGTGGTCGAGGCGATGCAGCGAGGCACGGGCGCCTCGCCGGTGCAAACGGCTTGATGGAAGATCGCGGGCAGAAGGCCCGCGCCTCGATTCGATGATCTACTACCTGATCAGTCGCAATCTCGAATGGCTGGAGGCGCATCACCTGGGGTTCCTGCGCGTCTTCACCTTTCAGACATTCAAAGCCGCGATTGCGGTGGTGCTGAGCTTTGTGATCTGCATCGCGCTGGGGCCGCGCGTGATCAACTGGCTGCGACGGCAGAAGATCGGCGATCTTGCGGAGTTCGATCAGGCAGAGATCAACAAGCTGATGGAGGGCAAGAAAGGTACGCCGACGATGGGCGGCGTGCTGATCATCTTCTCCATCGTGCTGACGACGCTGCTGCTGGCGGATTTGGCGAACTTCTATGTGCGGATGGGGCTGGTGTGCGTGTCGATGCTGGGCGGGATCGGCGCGATCGACGACTGGCTGAAGCTGACAGCCGCGCGGCGCGACGGCAATCGCCAGGGGCTCAAAAGCATCGAGAAGCTGCTGTTCCAGGTAGGCCTGGCCGCGATTCTGTCGTACTACACGTTCTATTACGCCCAGAACATCGAAGCCAACCACACGTTCTACTTCCCGATTTTCAAAGAGCTGCAGATTCCGCTGGGTGTCGTGGCGTTTGTGATCGTGGGGACGATCGTGATCACGGGATCGAGCAATGCCGTCAATCTCACGGATGGCCTGGACGGGCTGGCTGCGGGGACGATGGCGATCGTGTCGTTCACGTTCCTGGTGCTGACGCTGGTGGTTGGTTTGCTGCCGCCGTGGAACGATGAGGTGCTGAATTATCTGTATCTGCCGTGGATTCAGGGCGGAGCCGAGATGTCGATCCTGGCTGGGGCGATGCTGGGGGCCTGCCTGGGGTTCCTGTGGTACAACTGCAACCCAGCCAGGGTGTTTATGGGGGATACCGGCTCGCTGGCGCTGGGCGGGCTGATCGGCTATATCGCGATCGTGATCCGGCAGGAGCTGATGCTCTTCCTGATTGGGGGGATCTACGTGGCGGAGGCTTTGTCGGTGCTGCTGCAGGTCGGCTGGTTCAAGTACACGCGGCGGCGATACGGCGAAGGCCGGCGGATTTTCCTGATGGCGCCGCTGCACCACCACTTCCAGCGGAAAGGGTGGACGGAGAACCAGGTCGTCGTGCGGTTCTGGCTGATCGGCGTGATGCTGGCGGCACTGGCACTGGCGACGGTGAAGTTGCGGTAGAAACGACAGCGACGAAGTGCCGAAGGGAATGGCTGCACGTCGCTGGTTGAATGTTGCGGAACGCCACACGCTACGCCCCACCCGCGAATCCCTTCGGAACGACCTTTGCATTGCCTGTTCATGGTTAAGACTGACTGATCGCCTTCGGGATTGAGGGCGTGATCGATGTCAGTCTGTCCGACAGAACCCAAAATGACGCGGTTGAGCACGCTCGCGGGCTGCCGCGCACACGGAGGCTCACCATGAATCCGGGCATCAACAATCTGATTTCGTTTGCGGCGGGTGTGGCGGTTGGAGCCGGTCTGGAATACCTGATGGATCCGGACGTCGGCCACAAGCGGCGTCATCGCTATGGCAGCGCGGTGAGCGGCTATGCGCATTCGCTGGCCGATCGCGCCCGCCATCTGAGCGAAGACACGTCCAGCCGCGTGGGCGAGTCCGCTCGGGCCGCCAAAGGCTGGATCGCCTCGCACACGCCCGATCTGCACCGCCACGCCCCTGCCGAGGAATCGCACCGCATCGGTGCAGGCAGCCTGATCGGTGCGACGCTCGGCGCAATGGGCTTGGGCGCGCTGCTCATGTACGTGCTCGATCCCCAGCAGGGCCGCCGTCGCCGGGCGATGGCACGCGACCAGGCCATGGGACGCTGGAACCGGACGCGGCAGACCCTGCAGAACAAGGCGCGCCATGCAGCCGACCACCTGAAAGGCTATGCACACGAAGCCCGCTCCGTACTGCACGCGGATCATCCCAGCGACGAGCAGCTTCGCGAGCGCGTGCTGTCGCAGCTCGGCCACTACACCACAAACACCGGCTCGATCGAGGTAGACGTGCGCGACGGCCATGTGATGCTCCGCGGCACAGCCCCGGACAGTGAGATCGAGAAAATCGTGCAGGGCATCCGCGGCGTGCGTGGCGTGCAGGGGGTGGAGTGTAAGTTGGAGGAAGTGTGAGGGGATTGATTTTGGATTGCGGATTCTGGATTGGGGGGTGTCACTGGTCACTCGCCGCAATTCGACTTCGGACATCGACTGCAGCGCGTAGGGCAGGCTATTGCCTGCCAAATCTCGTGCGCGGCCGCGTCCGGCACGCAATAGCGTGCCTTACGTACAGACCACAGACTCTCCGTGTTACCCCACTGCCCACTGCAGACCGCCAACTGCTGACTACAAAGTGACTACATAGCCGGACCGCGCTGGCGTGAGATCTTCACCCAGGTGCGGTCCTGCTCGCGCAGACGGTTGAGGCGGGGATCGAGTGATCGCCAGTCGCCCGTCGCACTGACATGCGGGTTCAGCCATTCGATCAGGGCTGCGTAACCGCGGCTTTCCGGATCGTGCGGGAGGTAGTCGCTGACCACCGCAAGGACATGGAATCCCTGCTTGAGCTGGAAGGACAGCGTCGGATCGCCCAGCTCGCCGGCGACGACCTTCCGGACGTATTCCACCGGCGTCATCCGGTCGGCATACCGACCATACCCGCGGAGGCGGGCTCCGGCGCGGATGCGGTACAGGCCCAGCCGCTGGACGAGCTTGCGCCGCGCGGCATACAGCTTCTTGCCGATGCCCATCCCCTGCGAGTCGGGATGGACCATCACCTCGGCTCCGTAGAGCGTACGGCCCTGTTCGGGGTCGTGGTTGGTGAACCACCCGCCATCGGTGAATTCCCGCCAGGAGGCGTCGAAGTCGTAGTCGTCCCAGTAGACGATCAGGCTCGCCGCCATGCCGAGGATTCGGCCGGTGGATCGTTGCTCAGCCACGAACTGCCCCTCGGGGAAGACGCGCTGGTGAGACAGAAGCTGTTCCCGGCTCCACGGCGGTGAGGCCGAGTACACCAGGCTGCACATCGACTGGATAGACGGGATGTCGCTGGGGCGGGTGTTGCGGATGAGGATGTCGGATGCGGTTGGGACTCGCATGCACAGAACATTGTAGCCCGGCAGGCGATGGCGGAGGAACCGTCGATCCGGCGCTCGACCCCTCGCGGCTGCTTTGCATCGCAAAGTGTTTTTCCGCCACCACTTACGCGAAAATTGCCTGTCCGGCGGGCCCGATAACCGCAGGGTCCGATAATAGCAGGGCAGATAATCTTGATTTTCGGTTGGACACCCGGAAGATAGGCAAAATGGAGCAGATGGAGATTTTATTCGTCTCGCAAAATCTGCCAGCGGGTCGGAAATTTCTGCGCCGGCGAAATCTCCAGTGTTCACAAGCCCATATTTTTCAATCAGTTACGAGAAATTATGGGCACGTGCAAGTCCTTCAAGCGACGCCAAAGTTTGCGTCGATAGCATGAGCATCAGGGCAGCACCCCTGCCTGCGGAACGGGAGTCGTTCCGGCCCAGCAACACTCGTGGGAGCATGATTATGAGCAACATCAACGGCATCGGAAGCAACCCGTCGGTCCAGCGGATCCTGTCCAAGCCCGTTCACAAGCAGGTGCCGCCCCAACCCACGCGCGCCCCTGCCACCGACCGCCTGGAGCTGTCGGGCATGGGTGATCTGTTCAAGGCCCTCAAGCGGAACGACATCCGCATGGATCTCGTGGCTGACGTGAAGTCCCGCATCGAGAACGGCACGTACGAAGACGACGCCAAGCTCGACGTGGCTGTCGACCGCCTGCTGGATGACCTCCTGAAGTAAACCCAGGCGTCCGCAGGACATCACGCCGGAACGTTGACGCCGGGCGCCCCGATGGTGGCGCCCGGTTGTGTTGGCGGGGGTGGGGTGAACGGACGCGCCAGCTAATCGTGGAACCGACGTCTTGACCGGATCGTAAGTCAGTTTAAGATACGGATCTTTCGCCGCGGCCGTGGCGGAATTGGCAGACGCGCTAGATTCAGGTTCTAGTCCGGGCAACCGGGTGGAGGTTCAAGTCCTCTCGGCCGCATATAACCAAGGCTCCAGGACGTAAGCGTCCGGGAGCCTTTTGTTACGGGATGAGTCTGCCTGCAGCCAACGGCTTTCCCGGCAACCGGACGAACTGTGCCCGCCCAACCGCACCTCTTGCCTGAATTTGCCGATGAACAGCAGGGAGTCGCCCCATTGCTGCGACCGGCTACAATTCTGTCAGCCAGCGACGGATTTGTTCGACGGTAGCTTTTAGCGCATCAAATGATTAGCCTAGCAGGTTGAAATAAATCACCTGCAACGTCCGTCGGTAAATAGAACATCAGGCATGGATCAATTTGATTTCATCAACCGGGCCAACGCCGACTACATCGAGCGGCTTCACCAGCAGTATCAGGCCGACCCGCGTTCGGTTGAGCCGCACTGGCGGGCATTTTTCGCCGGATTCGAAGCCGGCAGCGGCCGGATTGCGCCATCCGTAACCAAGAGCGAGGTATCCTCCTCCGCCGCGGCGTCGCCGGCAGGCGCGTCATCCGACTCGACCTCGCTCAACATGGAGATCGCCGACCTGGTCCACTCGTATCGCGAGCTGGGCCATTTTGTTGCGAAGCTCGATCCCCTCGGACACAACCGCGCGCATCATCCGCTGCTGGACCTGTCCGAGTTCGGACTGTCGCTGGATGACCTGGACAAGACCGTCGGCTCCGCTGGCTTCTACGGCAGCACCGACGGCACGCTGCGCGATCTGATCGAGAAGCTCCGCCGCACCTACTGCGGCACGATCGGCTTCGAGTACATGTACATCGCCGACAAGGCGCAGCGCGAATGGATCCAGCGCCGCATCGAGCCGATCTACTCCCAGCCGCAGTTCACGCCCGAAGAACAAAAGGCCCTTCTCTACCAGCTCGTCGCAGCCCAGAGCTTCGAAGAATTCCTGGGAACCAAGTACATCGGAACAAAGCGATTCAGCCTCGAAGGCGGCGAATCGCTCATTCCGCTGATGAACACGATCGTCGATGACGGCGCCGCCCTCGGCATCGAAGAGTTCGTCATCGGTATGGCGCATCGCGGCCGCCTCAACGTGCTGGCGCATGTGATGAACAAGCCGTATGAGGCGATCTTCGGTGAGTTCGAAGGCCGCCTCACCGTCCCGCAGGGCGAAGGCGACGGCGACGTGAAGTACCACCTGGGCTACAGCCATGACCGCGTCGGCAAGAACGACCGCAAGGTGCATGTGGCCCTCGGCTTCAACCCGTCGCATCTGGAACTGGTCAACCCCGTGATCGAAGGGATCGTCCGCGCCAAGCAGCACGCCCGCGGCGACCTCGAGCGAAGCCGCGTCGTGCCGTTCCTGATCCACGGCGACGCCGCGTTCTGCGGTCAGGGTATCGTGCAGGAAACGCTGGGTCTGTCCGAGATGCCCTTCTGGCGCACCGGCGGCACGATCCACATCATCATCAACAACCAGATCGGCTTCACGACGATGCCCAAGCAGGGCCGCTTCACGCCCTATCCGTCGGACATCGCCAAGACGATCCAGGCGCCGATCTTCCACGTCAACGCCGACGACCCCGAAGCCTGCGCGTTTGTCGCCAAGCTCGCGGTCGCCTTCCGCCAGGAATTCCACGTTGACGTCATCATCGACCTGTGGTGCTACCGCCGCCACGGCCACAACGAAGCCGATGAGCCGAGCTTCACCCAGCCGCTGATGTACAAGGAGATCGCCAAGCATCCGCGCATCCGGGAGATCTACGCGCAACTCCTGCTGGAGCGCGGCACCATCACTGAAGCCGAGCTTGAGCAGATGAAGGCGACCGTCCGCGAGCGGATGGAAAAAGCCCAAGCCGCCGCCAAGGAAACGCAGACGCGCGAATACGTCGGCACGCTCGGCGGCATCTGGTCGGGCATGACCCGCAGTGCGGGCGCCAACTGGGATCCGGATACGCGCGTCAAACGCGACGTTATCGAGATGATCGGCGACCGCGGTACGCGCGTGCCCGACGGGTTCACCGTCCATCCCAAGCTCCGCCGCCTCCTGCAACAGCGGCGCGAGATGTCTCTGGGCAAGACGCCGATCGACTGGGGCTGCGCTGAGATGCTCGCCCTCGGCTCGCTGCTGCTGGAAGGCACAGCCATCCGCTTCACCGGCCAGGACTCGCAACGCGGCACATTCTCCCACCGCCACGCCTGCCTGCACGACTACGAAACCGGCGAGAAGTACTATCCGCTGGCGCATCTGTCGGAAAACCAGGCAGAGATCATCGTCGTCAACACGATGCTCTCCGAGCTGGCGGTGCTCGGCTTTGAGTACGGCTTCAGCTCAGCCGACCCGCGCAACCTGGTTGTCTGGGAAGCCCAGTTCGGCGACTTCGTCAACGGCGCCCAGGCCATCATCGATCAGTTCATCGTGTCTGCCGAGTCGAAGTGGCAGAAGATGAGCGGCCTGGTGATGCTCCTGCCCCATGGCTATGAAGGCCAGGGTCCCGAGCACTCCAACGCATACCTCGAGCGGTTCCTGCAGCTTTGTGCCGAGGACAACATCCAGGTCTGCGTGCCGTCGCTGCCCCATCAGTACTTCCACCTGCTGCGTCGGCAGATGCTCCGCACCTTCCGCAAGCCGCTGATCCTGATGATGCCCAAGAGCCTGCTGCGTCACGAGCTGAGCACATCGCAGATCAGCGATCTCACCGACAAGGTCTTCGAGCACGTGATCGATGACCCGACGTCGCCGCCGCGCGACCGCGTGCGCCGGCTGCTGCTGTGCTGCGGCAAGATCTACTTCGCGCTCGATCAGGTGCGCCGCAAGGAGAAGATCGACGACATCGCGATCGTGCGCGTCGAGCAGCTCTATCCGTTCCCGCAGCAGCGGCTGCAGCAGGTCATCAACCGCTACCGCTCCGCCAGCGAGATCTGCTGGGTGCAGGACGAGCCGAAGAACCGCGGCGCCTGGAGCTACATGCAGCAGAGGCTCGGGTCGATGCTGCCGGAGACGGCTGTGCTGGTCTACGTCGGCCGCGACGAAGCCGCCAGCCCGGCGACCGGCAACTACAAGGTGCACCAGATCGAGGAGCAGGAGATCATCTCCCATGCCCTGGATCTGGCGACGCGCGAGCCGGCTGCGGATGTCGCCGTCGATTCCGCCAGCGGCCGCCCGCTCCGCCGCAGCATGGCCACCACCGCCCGCAAGACTTCCTCACAGGAGCTGACCCAATCCCCCAACGGCGGGTGATCTCGATAGAGAACGCTCACACAACTGTGGCACGGGCTACCCAGCCCGTGCCTTTCTTTTTCAATCAGTGCATCCTCAAAGACAACCGGTCCGCCGAAGCGGACCCCACGTTGCGACCTCCGAAATGCAGTTGCGGCGACACAGGAAAGTGGCGCGGGCGTCTCGAACATTATGCATCAACGCATCGAGCGATGACCCTGGACAAGGACTTAGCGCGATGATGCATGATGTTGGTCTCGCCCGCGACCTTCGAGCAGAAAGCGCGGGCCAGACGCCCGCGCCACGAGTTCACAACAACATGGGACCCGCAATAGCAGACCCCACCATTTATTGCCTTTGCGATCTCTGCGATCTTTGCGCTCTCCCCCTTCTCGACCTTCGCGCCTTCGCGGCTCCCGACTCACCCCCCACCCTTTCGCGACACGAAACGCGACCAGTCAACCGTCTCGATGGCTGCATGGATGTCCGGCGTAAGCTGTGGTTTGAGCGGCTCGGGCCCCCTGGGGACGGTGCACAGCACCGGCACGCCGCTCCAGCGTTCGATGGCTTGCGCGTTGGTCTCCTCAGCCACGCCGGCGCTGTCGACCGGGTAGCCGTTGATCACCACCCCCGCCAACGGCACGCCGGCTGACTCCAGCGCATGCACCGTCAGCAGGGTGTGGTTGATCGTCCCCAAGCCGGCGCGGGCGACCACCACCGCCGGCAGACCGAGTTCGACCGCAAGATCCAGCACCAGCTTCTGGCGATCCAGCGGGACCATGATCCCGCCGACGCCTTCGACGATCAGCACATCGGCTTCGGCGCTCATCAGGCGGATGGATCGGCTGATCTCATCCCAGTCCAGCGGCTGCTTCGCCCGCTCAGCCGCGACCGCCGGCGCCAGGGGCTCGACGTAGCGTTGCGGGCAGATCAGATCCAGGGGGAAGCGCACATCTCCCGCGGCTGCAAGGAATTCCGCATCCTCGCTGACCAGCCCCTCGCGGCGGTGGACACAGCCGGTCGCCACCGGCTTGCTGGCCGCCACGCGTACCCCCCGACGGGAAAACCAGTTGGCAATCGCCCCCGCGATCACGGTCTTGCCCACGCCCGTGTCCGTCCCCGTGATAAACAGCCCCGGAATCCGCCGACCTGTTGCCAGTTGCATAGACCCTCACTATATCCCAATTGCCGACAGGTCGCAGGGAATCGGCGCAACTGTATTCCCACAAATGGGTTGCATCCCCGCCCCCTGCCAACTCACGGCTGGCTAGTCCAAGCAGTCCCTGCCCAGTCTCGCATCATCCTGCAAAGGGATTGCACGGATTGCCCCAGCCGAATCCCGCTAGACATCTCGAATCATTCCCATAGAGCCGACATCCCAAGAGGCTGCTGCGAGGAAACGACTGATGCCCGACCGCCAGTTTTACAGATTCATGCCGAAACGACGTGCGTTCAGCCTTGCCGAGCTGCTGATCGTCATCGGCATCATCCTGCTGGTGATGATCCTCGCTGTCCCAGCCTTCAACTTCATCACGGGCGCCCGCAGCATCGAGGCAGCCGATAACACGATTTCCGCCGCCCTGGCCCGCGCCCGCCTGATCGCCATCCGCGATCAGGCCCCCCGCGGCCTGGTCTTCTATCGAGATGTCGATACCGATCGCGTCGCCGTAGCCGTCGCCGGGCTGGACCCGACGACCAATGCCCTGGATGTCGTCGCCGGCACGGATGTGCAGTTCCTGCCCCGGGGCGTCGGGATCGCTCTGCGACATCAGACGGGCAGCACGTATGTCTACCGACTCGGCAACGAGCGTCTCCTTGGCGCGATCATGTTCGATGCCAAAGGACACATGCTGCACTCGGTCTACACCATCTTCGAGGATTCCGTGCTCGGCAAACGGCTTGGGCTGACGGACGATCTGGAAGCTCACAGCGGCGCAAGCTTCTACACCCAGCCGGCCTACATGCTCTTCGAGTCCGCCCCGGCTGAGAATTCCTCCGACTATGAGCAATGGGTGGACGAGAACGCCACCGTCTACCTCGTCAACCGGTACAACGGCACCGTGATCCGCAGCGAATGACAACGAGCCGATCCATGACCATGCGACCTTTGCCCCCTCATCGCTCCCACCGCGGCGGCTTCAGCTTCGCTGAGGTCCTGTTTGCCGTGATGATCCTCGGCATCGGCTTCATCATGGTCGCAGCCATGTTCCCGGTGGCGATCCAGCAGAGCAAGACCAACACCAACCAGACCGTCGCCGCCCGCGTGGCCGAGTCGGCATTTGCGGTCATCGAGCAGAACGCCGATCGGCTGACCACGTTTGGATCGGGTGTTCAGCCGGTGATCCCCGGTGGGCCGACGACCCTCTGGTCACGCCTGCTGCATACCCTGGTGTACCAACCCGATCCGCGATATGGCTGTGCCGTCCTCGGTCGCCTGGCGGGGACCAATCCCCGGGTCGTGCAGATGTATGTGGTCGTGATGCAGGTCAACAATCGCGAGCGCTACGTCGAAGACCTGGACTTGGCTGACTCCGGCGGCAACCCCGTCACGAATCCTTCGACCTTCCGTCCCCATACGGTTTACGTCAAGGTGGCAGCCTCAGGGATCGCCGGAGAGATCCAGTTTTGCAAAGACAACGGCCCAACCGGCTCGCCGCTGGGCGATTCCCCCGCAGCCGCCGCGCCCGGTGCGGTGCTGATCACAAGCCGCGGGTACATCTACCGCCTGGGCCGGAAGGTGAGCAACGATATCTGGGAACTTGCCGCCGATGGCGGAATGTCGTCGGTTGATGTAGTAGAGACGGATCCGATCACGGCCTACCTGATCGGTCGGGGCCATGACAACCCCGGCACCGGCGATCCCGCAAACTACACCGGCAGCAACCAGGCCATCGCCGTATACACCAAGCTTATTCCCGTGCCCTGAGAACCATGATGCCCCAGATCGCAAGAACATCCCCCAGAGGTTTCACGCTCACAGAGCTGATGATCTCCATCGCTCTGGTGCTGCTGCTGATCGTCGGCGTCAACGTGGTGTTCCAGGCCACGAGCGACACGCTCTCAGCCGGCCAGAAGATCGCGCAGGCCAATCGCAACGAGCAGGCCCTGCATACCGTCCTGGCTGAAGATTTGCGCAATATCGTCATGCCGCCGGAGGCGCCGTTCCTGATCATCCGCTCGCGCCGCGAGGCTGGTTTCCTCGATCAGCTCGACATGCTTGGTGACGAGGATTACAACGCCGCGAGCACGAACGCCAACGCGGTCGATGCAGCCATTCGCAGCTACGATGTCGACGGCGACGGCTCGGATGAGAGCTTCTCCCCTGCCGCCTACAACCGCCGCAATCACCGCGTCGACACGATCTTCTTCTTCGCGCGCGGCTTGTACCAGCGACAGACCGGTACCACCGCCCTGGTGGACGCGATGTCCGCCCGTGAGGCGTTCATCTGGTACGGCCATGTGAAGCAGTGGAACCCGGAAGCCGAGACCAAGACCTGGTGCGGGCTGGGCGCGGATTACGAGGGCGTCGTTCGCGGGCGCGAGTACCCGCCGGACCCAACTAGCCCGCTGACGCGCGATACCAATCCGACAAACTTCTTTGTCCAGGACTGGACGCTTGGCCGCATGGCCATCCTCATGGCGCCGGGTCACGACGCCACGGCCGACGGCATTGTGGACGCGGTGTATCCCGGAACGCCGCAGGCTTTCCTGAAGCGTTGGCGGGCGGAAGCGGTCTTCCCGAACCTGGCTCCTTTCTCCATCACCTCGCAAACGAGTGATAACAACACTGGCGGCCCGTACATCTTCTATTCCCGCTATGATCTGGCAGCCATGACCATCGATCAGTATCGGTGGATCGTCGCGAACAACTGGCTGAACGAGCCGGCATGGTGGTGGCCGGGGCGCGACTATTTCGACTACCGCTTCGAGTACAGCTCCATCTACAAGCGTCCGCTGGACCCGGATGAAGCAGCCCGTACGGTCCCGGGGCTCCTGCGCGGGGCCAGCCAGTTCATCGTCGAGTTCGCGGGCGACTTCTTCACGCAAAACAGTGCCGGCGACATCGTCGATTTCGGTCCCGACGGGACGACCGACTTCATCCAGAACGCAGCCGGCGATCGCATCATCCGCTGGTACGGCCTGCCGCGCGACTCCAATAACGACGGCGCATTCGACCTGCTCGACGTCCTGCCGGTCGCTTTGGTCGCCAGCGCCAGCGCCAGCG
>CALEKX010000035.1 GCA_937904525.1 uncultured Phycisphaerales bacterium | reverse complement strand
TCCATACCCGAGCCAGATAGTAACGCCTTGGCCTTGAGGGCGTGGATTCGACGATTTGGCCGCCAGAGAGTCGTTGAGTAACGCGTCAGCGCTATGCCGAGCTTGGCTTCTTGGCAGAACAGCGCGTTCATGAGACTCCTGCCAACAACAACGTCAGTCCATGACGCCGGTCACCCCCGCCACTTCCCTCCAAACGCCTGGAGAGCCACCCATCCCGAGCTTCGGCAAGGCAGCAGACCGAGGCGGATTGCCGACTTGCATCGCATTGCCGAAGCCGAGTCGATACTGTAGAATGCAGTACATTTGCAGTGGCTTCCGGAGAGGCTATGGCCGCAAGCAAGACCGCTACGCTGACCTTTCGGATCGATCCCGCTCTCAAGGAAGCGCTGCGCCTCGCGGCGAATCTCGAACATCGGTCCATCGCCAACATGGTCGAGGTCCTGATTCGCGACTATTGCGAACAGCGAGGGATCGAGATTCCGCCCTCCGACGAAGCCGAGAACAACAGCGAAGTGCGCTCATGATCAAGACGGTCAAGCAGGCCTGCCGGTTCAATCCGATCATCCGGGACTACCGGATGAGCCAGGGGATCGAGAATCTGGCAGAGCTCATCAATGACGAGGGGGATGGGCGGGAGTTCTTCTCGCGCAACTTCGTCACGCACGGCATGGAGCAGCTGTTCCGTGAGGGGCTGCTGCGCTTGTCGGGCAAGTCAGATCAGGCGGTCTTCGAGCTCACCCAAGCCATGGGTGGCGGTAAGACGCACATGATGATCGCGCTCGGCCTGCTGGCGCGTCACCCGCACCTGCGTTCCGATGTCCTCCCTCCCGATCTCGCTGCCCGTGTGGACTTTGGCACGGCACGTATCGCCGCCTTCAACGGTCGCAACAATCCGGACAACTACATCTGGGGTGAGATCGCAAGCCAGCTTGGCGCCGAAGATGCCATCAAGCCCTACTGGGCCAACGGTCCCAAGGCCGTCGATCAACGCAAGTGGAAGGAAATCATCGGCGACAAGCCGACCTTGATCCTGCTGGACGAGCTGCCACCCTATCTCGACAACGCCAGCACCCAAGTGTTCGGTCAGGGCACGCTGGCCAACATGGTGGTTTACAGCCTCTCCAGCCTGATGAGCGCGGCGCTGGAGTTGCCCAACTGCGCCATTGTCGTTGCGAATCTCTCGGGTAGTTACAAGGCGCAGACGAAGGCCCTTGCCGACGCAATCTCCAATCTTCAGCAGGAGACGCGCCGTCAAGCCATGACCATCACACCGGTGCAACTGGCCGGCAACGAGATCTACGAGATCCTGAAGAAGCGGCTCATCGACGAGCTGCCCGACGAGCGCGTCATCGCGGATGTGGCCGAAGAGTACGCCCAGCAGATCAAGAAGGCCGAAGACG
Source organism: uncultured Phycisphaerales bacterium (assembly GCA_937904525.1). Classification (GTDB taxonomy): domain Bacteria; phylum Planctomycetota; class Phycisphaerae; order Tepidisphaerales; family Tepidisphaeraceae; genus CALEKX01. The sequence goes on along the minus strand of CALEKX010000035.1, from coordinate 1,568 downwards.
GCGGCTACATCGTGGCCAGCAGCATCGAGCAGATCGCCGAGCAGGTGCGCGAGACCTACCCCTTCCACCCCTCCTTCAAGCACCTTGTCGCGCTGTTCAAGGAGAACGAAGGGTTCCGCCAAACCCGTGGCCTGATGCAGTTTACCGCCCGACTCCTCAAGAGCGTCGAGGAGCGCGAGACGGATGACGTCTTCCTGATCGGCACGCAGCATCTCAACCTCAACGACGATCAGGTCAAGGACGAGATCGAACGCATCGCACCGAAGCTGATGCCGGCCGTCACGCGGGACATCGCCGACAACGGCAACGCAATTGCCGAACACATCGACGACGAGCTGGGCTCTGATGCCGCGCGACAGGTGATGACCCTGCTGCTGGCCTCGAGCCTGTCCCGCGCGGTTGGGGGGCGGATCGGCCTTTCCGAGAGCGAGCTCATCGAGTTCCTGGCTGCCCCGCAGCGCAAGCCTGACGAATTCCTTCAGGCTATGCAGCGGCTGCGGGAGGCCGCCTGGTACCTGCACCGTGAAGAGCAACGCTTCTTTATCAAGGAAACGGAGAACCTCTCGCGCCAGATCGAGCGCAACGCTAAGGAGGTCCCTCAGCCCAGGATCGATCAGGCGCTGATCAATCGGCTCACCGGCATCCTTGAGCCGGTTCGCAAGATTGCATACCAGGATGTGCAGGTCCTGCCCAAGCTCGATGAATTGAAGCTCTCCGGCCCGCGGACGCTCATCGTCATCAAGCCCGATGGCAAGGTTCCTCCGAGCGAACTTCAGAACTTCTTTGACTATCAGCAGGAGAAAAACAACCTGCTGGTGCTCACGGGTCAGGATAGCCTGTTGGCGGATGCTGTCGAGGAGCGTCTGCGTGAGCTCTACGCCATCGAGCAGATCCACAAGCGGCTTCGCCCTGGTGACACGCTGTTCGAAGAAGCGCGCGACCGCCTGGAAGAAGCGGAAGACCGCTTCGGCAAGGCCCTATCGGCCGCCTACAACCGCCTCTACTTCCCGGTGAACGACCCGGTCGATGGCCGCGACGTTTTAGCCGGCGTCACCATCGATCAGGGGCTGAAGATCGGCCAGGGCGATCAGTCTGCCGAAGCGCAGATCGAGAGTCTGCTCGCGAGCCCAAGAGCGGATTACAAGCTCGTGCGCGAGCTGACAAAAGACAACCTGGACGAGTACTTCGCGCAGGCCGAGGAGTACCTCTGGCCCTCCGGTAAGGACAACCGCCGCACGCCGTGGAAAGACGTCGTCACGCGCGCCAAGTGCTCGCCCATCTGGCCCTGGATGCCGGGCGCGAGCGGTCTGGATACCCTCAAGACTGAGGCGTTGAAGCAAGGTCGCTGGCGTCTGGGTGAAGACGGCTACATCGAGAAGGGCCCATTCCCCAAGGACAAGGCCACGGTCAATGTGTCCGTCGTCAACGTCAAGGCCGACTCGGGAGAGACGGTGTTGAGTCTGACGCCCCGCCATGCGGGTGACAGCCCGGTGGTCTATTGGTCGACCAAGCCCGAGGTCACGGACAAGGACCAGAAGGTCGATGACCTCGACAACTTCACGACGACG
>CALEKX010000034.1 GCA_937904525.1 uncultured Phycisphaerales bacterium | reverse complement strand
ACCAATCCACACCGCATTATACCACCGGGGAGATGTGAATCTACAGAAATCTGAGCGACGGAAGAGCCGGGGACCGACGGCGCAATCAGGGGTGGCGCCACTTCTGATTCTGGATTGGCGGATCGTCCATGTTCCACGTGGAACAATGAGCGACCTGAGATCTGCCAGATCGCCGCCAGTGCCGTTGTTCCACGTGGAACACACGCCGACATCGAATCCTAAATCCGCAATCCGCAGTCGCAATGTTCCACGTGGAACATTCGCCATCTCGCGCGATTCTGCGCAGATCCGCGCAACGTACCGCCGGTGCGCTGTCGCGGAAGCATCACCACGTCTGGCAATTCGACGTGGCCGATCCATGCCCGCCCTGCTTCGACCATCAGCACGTTCCTGCGCACAGGCGCGCACAATCTCAGCGCGCGCAGAAATGGCGATGCCGGCAGCGGCTGTCGGGCTGCCGCTCACCACCGGAAGCTGTTGCGAGGGAGATCGCGCAGGGCATTCGCCGCGGCTTACCGAAGACGCAGGACACCGCCGGCAAAACTGGCAGCCAGACTGCAGGACGACATCGTTCAGGGCATCGGGCCCGGCTGCGGCACAGCAAGCCGAGACCAGCAGCCCCTGGGCCCTGGCTTCAGCCTCCTGATGTATGAGGGCCTCGATGGTGAGGACCTTCGCATTGCCGGTGCTCGCATCGGCGCTCTCGATCGTCCACCTCTTCGTGTTCCCCTTTCGGAAGTGTGACAGCTTCCGGAGGCGGATGGCGCCATGGCCAAACCGATGGACCGTTCGCAGCAGGCAACAGCCGGCCGTTCATGGCCCACAGGATGGGGTCGGTTGGTATGTCGCTAGCTGTTGTGGAAGACGCGCCGAGTTGGGGAATGATGCGCGTGTCTGGTGGGACGCCCCCTGTCACATCGAACGCAGCTTGCAGGACTCGAACCTGCAACCTTCGGTTCCGTAGACCGACGCTCTATCCAATTGAGCTAAAGCTGCTTGTCGCGACGGCTGGCCGATTGGGCCTGCGGCGCGAGCTGGGAATATTACGGCATACGGGTCGTACGTTCAAGGGCAGCCGGGGATCGGCTGAGGCTGGTTTTTTGACGCATCTGCCTGCCGTCCCAGCCCTTGCGGCCCGTTACATGTTCTTGGCCTTCTCGCGCACCTGGTCGATGCCGCCGACATAGCGGAACGCCTGCTCGGGCAGATCGTCGGCTTCGCCCTTGAGGATCGCGTCGAAGCTCGCCAGGGTTTCCGAGATCGGCGTGTAGACGCCCGGGAAGCCCGTGAACTGCTCAGCCACGAAGAACGGCTGGCTGAAGAAGATCTCGATCTTACGGGCGCGGCTGACGATGAGCTTGTCCTCTTCGCTGAGCTCGTCGACACCCAGAATGGCGATGATGTCCTGCAGGTCGCGGTAGCGCTGCAACATGTTCTGCACGCCGCGGGCGATGCGGTAGTGCTCCTCGCCGACGATCTGCGGGTCGAGGGCGCGGCTGGCCGAGGCCAGCGGGTCCACGGCCGGGTAAATGCCCTTCGAGGCGATCGAGCGTTCGAGGTAGATGAACGCGTCGAGGTGCGCGAAGGCGTTGGCCGGGGCCGGGTCGGTCGGGTCGTCAGCCGGCACGTACACCGCCTGCACCGACGTAATAGCGCCGTTCTTGGTCGAGGTGATGCGTTCCTGAAGCTCACCCATTTCGGTGGCGAGCGTCGGCTGATAACCCACGGCCGACGGCATGCGACCCAGCAGAGCCGACACTTCCGAACCAGCCTGCGTGAAGCGGAAGATGTTGTCGATGAACAGCAGCGTGTCCGCGCCGGTCTCATCGCGGAAGTACTCAGCCATGGTCAGGGCGCTCAGCGCCACGCGGAGACGCGCTCCCGGCGGCTCGTTCATCTGGCCGAACACCATGACCGTCTGATCGATAACCTTCTTGCCCGTGTTGCCGATCTGGGCTTCCTGCATTTCCAGCCACAGGTCGGTGCCTTCACGCGTCCGCTCGCCGACGCCGGCAAACACCGAGTAACCGCCGTGCTGCTGAGCGATACGGGCGATGAGCTCCTGAATAACGACCGTCTTGCCCAGACCCGCCCCACCGAACAGGCCCGCCTTGCCACCGCGAAGGAACGGCGTCAGCAGGTCGATCACCTTGATGCCCGTCTCGAAAACCTCGGCCTTGGGCGTCAGGTCGACGAACTCGGGCGGTTCGCGGTGAATCGGGCGGCGCTGCTCAGCCTGGACCGGGCCGCGGTTGTCGATCGGATCGCCCAGCAGGTTGAACACGCGGCCGAGAATGCCCTTGCCGACAGGCACCGTCACCGGCGCGCCGGTGTCGACCACTTCCATCCCGCGGCGCAGACCGTCGGTTCCACCCAGCGCGACGGCGCGAACGCGGCCGCCGCCGAGATGCTGCTGCACTTCCCCGGTCAGGTCGATGGAAATGCCGTTGATCTCGCTCTTGATCTTCAGAGCGTTGTAGATGGCGGGGAGCTGATCCTGCGGGAACTCAGCGTCGAAGGTGGATCCGATCACCTGGGAAATCTTTCCGGTCGCGGGCATTGGTTTCCTCTCTTGATTGCGGACGAATGAGGGGTGAGATTGTATCTTTCCTTCACGAAGTGACAAGCCGCCCAAAACAGGTGCGTTGACTCCAAGGGAAGCCGACGGCCACCCGCCCACCGCCGATCGGCAGGATTTCGCAAAATACTAACAGAGAACCCCCCAGCAGCGGGCTGCCGGGGGGCACGTATCGTGTCGGTCGACGGACCGCGTCGGATCAGCCGACAGACCAAGCCAGCGGCTTAGTCGTCGTCATCGTCGTCGAAGTCGTCGTCGTCATCGAAATCATCGTCGTCGTCATCGAAGTCGTCGTCTTCGTCATCGTCGAAGTCGTCGTCTTCGTCATCGTCCTCGTCTTCATCTTCATCTTCGTCGTCGAGGTCGTCCTCGTCGTCGAAGTCATCGTCTTCGTCGTCGAAGTCGTCATCCTCGTCGTCGAAGTCATCGTCTTCGTCGTCATCCGCCATCGCGTAGGCGGCGCTCCAGGGCTCCTCACTCGCGGTGGTGCCAAACAGCGGAGCGACCGACGCTCCCAGCACGCCAGCCAGCGCACCCTCGACGGGGTCGAAGGAGTTTTCGCTGCCGGGGAACAATACCGACGACAATCCGCTGCGATAGGTTTCTGTCATCATGGTCTTCCTGATCTTGCGCGACGGGATTCGGCTATCTCAACGGACCGATCCCGATTCGGCCCGCCTGTCAGCCGGTGGAAGATGGCTTCTTTGCCATCCATTCCCCGACCGCTGCCCTTCAAAGCCACTTGGTGAGAAGGTGCGGGTATTGGTAACGAGACAATCCAGCAGCGTCAAGGGCAAAAAGGGGGCGGCGGAATGCCGCTCATCCGCTTGCCCCTGCCGCAGTTGCGGCGATCCGCCCACACGCGGCAATCAAGCCGAACTCTGCCGCACGCCGGCAGCCCGCCTCAATCGCACCAGCCGGCTGGCTCCCATGCACCGGTGGCTGGGTCGGCAAACTCCATCCGCCGGTCATTCCATATCCGAAAACGGCCCAGCAGGCGTCCGCCCTGCGGCCCCTGCTCATACACGCCCAAGTCACGATACGCATCGGTCCGATCGTCCAGGCGGACCAGCACCGGCCCGGCTGCGTCGCGCGTGATGTTCCGATAGGCGAATGTCATCGACACGCAACCGGCAGCCCGCTCATCGCTGGGGGGCTTGGCTGCCACGCACCCGCCCATCAGCAACAGCCCCACCATCAGCAGACGCATCGGGCTCCTTCATCGCAGGTCGAGAAATCGATAGATCACGTACCAGGCGACCAACATAGACAGCAGAAACAGCAGGACACAGACATGCTTAAGGATCCAGCCGGCGTCAAGGTTCCCGTAGATCATCGACATCCCGAAGATGCACGAGAGCGTCCAGGCCGCCACGAGCACGTTCCTGGCGACACCGACGGCAAAGCGCTCACCCGCCCTAGGGCGGCGGCGATTGTTCGGCGTCTCATAGGCCAGCGGTGAAGATCGATCATTTCGCGTCGCCTTCACGATCCACCTGTGGATCTCCGGTGGCACGGTCCTGCATGCGATTCGCCGTCGTAGCACGCCGAAGCTACCGCTGCGGATCAACGAAGCGCTTGGTCAAGTTCTCATACGCATCGATGCGTCGATCGCGGAGGAACGGCCAGTGCGTCCGGCTGAACTCGACGCGCGACAGGTCGCACTCCTGCACGAGAATTTCCTCCCTGTCCACCGATGCCCGCTGGAGGACGCGGCCGTCGGGGCCGGCGATGAACGACTGGCCCCAGAACTCGATGCCTTCCTCGCTGACCGGCTTGCCCTGGGCGTCGTAGATGTGCTCGACGCCGATGCGGTTGGGCGCCGCGACGTAGCAGCCGTTGGCGATCGCGTGCGAACGCATCATCGTCTCCCACGAGTCGTGTTGGGCTTCGCCGAACTCCGCCTTCTCCGACGGATGCCAGCCAATGGCTGTCGGGTAGAACAGAATCTGCGCGCCCTGCATCGCGGTCAGGCGCGCGCCTTCCGGAAACCACTGATCCCAGCAGACCAGCGTGCCGATCGTGCCGTACTGCGTTTCCCAGGCGCGGAAGCCCGTATCGCCGACGGTGAAGTAGAACTTCTCGTAGTACAGCGGATCGTCGGGGATGTGCATCTTGCGGTAGATGCCCGCGAGCTTGCCCGTGGCATCGATGATGACGGCAGTGTTGTGATACAGCCCCGCCGCGCGGCGTTCGAACAGGCTGCCGACGATGACGACTTTGTACTTCTTTGCGAGCTTCGACAGCGCTTCGGTGCTCGGCCCGGGGATCGGTTCGGCCAGGTCGAAGAAGCGATGGTCTTCGCACTGGCAGAAGTACTTGCTGCGGAACAGCTCCTGCGTGCAGAGGATCTGCGCGCCGTTCCTGGCGGCCTGTTCCAGCAGCTTGAGCTGACGGTTGAGGTTGTCGCGTACGTCATCGCCGCAGGCCATCTGCGTGATGCCGACAATGACCTTTCCCCCCTTGCGGTTGCCCACAGGGGCTGGGACGCCCTGACGGGGTGTGGTCAGGTTCGGGCGGCGCTTCGATGCGGTAACGGTCTTGCGTGTGGTTGTCTTCTTTGCCATGTCGCCGCACAGGATACTCCATTCCGTCATCGCAGGCGACGCCCGCTGCGCGCAAGCGAGCGCAACAGCGCGCACAGCCGCCATCCTGTCCGGCTTAGCGTGTCACAACGGGCAATGGGCCCATCTCGCGCCCAATTGCAGAATCACGGCGTCAAGCGGCATGAGATTTGTTCGCTGCCAGGCCGAATCGAGACACAGAAGGCAACACACCCGCGCCAGTCGGGGCGCATGGACTACCTTCTCCTCCCTGTATGCCTGTCGGTATCGCCGACAGGCATACTTTGTTTTGCGGCATGTCCTCGGGATGAGAAGGCAGGCCCATCCATCAGACGCGACCATAGATATAGTCGCTGAGGAAGTGGATGGTTTGCTGCTGCTCGCTGGCGTAGGTGGCGTTGATGTCGCCGATGGAGATTATCCCCAGCAGGCGGCCATTGCTGGTGCAGACCGGCAGATGCCGGATGCGACGGGTCTTCATGATCCTGGAGGCTTCCTCCAGGTCGGTGTCGGGTTCGGCGCAGATGACGTCGGTGGTCATCACCTCCGCGACGCGCAGCTCAGCCGGCGATCGCGCCTCAGCCACGACGCGTTGCAGCACGTCACGTTCCGTGAATATCCCTACCACCTGGTTGTCCTGCATGACGACCAGTGCGCCGATCTTGTGCTGGTTCATCTTCCGCGTTGCCTCGAGCACCGTCGCCTCGGGGCGAATGGTATGAATCTGATTCCCCTTCGACATGAGGATGTCCTGCAGGCTGGGCATAGGGCACTCCTTGAAAGAACAACCAAGAGACTTGAGCCGGTTGGTCCGGCTATCCCTATATGTAGCCCGCCGCAGAAGCGAGAACAACAATGTGAAAAAGTTCTCAAGGGATTGCCCGCAGCAGACTTGCGATACAGCAGGCCCAGCCTTCGCCCTATCCCCCGGCGTGCAAACGATCAGCCCTCAGCCGCGACCGCTGCGCCCGTGTGGGCGCGCATGTCCTCCAGCAGGACCAGGAAATCCACCGGCTTATGCAGTATCAGGTTCGGCCGGAGCATCTGAAGCCGCGCCAGCCGCTGGGCGTCCTTCTCGCCGGTCATGACGGCTACGCGCGTCTGATATCCCTTCTGCCGAAGGGCTCGCAGGACATTGATCCCATCGCCATCCGGCAGCGACAGGTCCAGGATCAGGTAAGAAATGTCGGAGTCGAGCGCCTTGATGGCCTGCTGGCACATCCCGGCGGATCGGACATCAAATTCGTAGTGATCCAGCAGGCGCCGCATCAGGTCTGCCAGCGCTGCGTCGTCTTCCACAACCAGCACAGTGTGGCGTTTGGCGGCGATGGTCGGGGTCTCCGATACGGCGTGGGGTTGTGCATCCATCCGCTCTACGTATCGACCCTTCCGTTAGGCGGGATTATCTGCCCGGCCGGGATTCGCCGCAGTGAAGTGGGCCAGCCTTTTCGTCTTGTACCGCTTGTAATGTCTGGAGTTGCGACAAAACGTCCGGATGCGTGCAAACACCCCCTCAAGCCGCTCACCCGATCTCATACCCCCGCCGATGAAGCTGCAGAGGACCGCGTTCCATGCCGACCGATCCCCCCACTGCTCCTGCGCCAAACCGCAGGCCAGACCCGGTGCCAGCCCTGGCCGGATCACCGCCGGATCGCAGCAACGCCGCGCCGGCCAAGCCGGCAAAAACGTATCGCTCCGCAAAGGCCGCAAAGTCGGCAAATCCCGCAGACTCTTCCCAGATTGAAACGCCCCGCCCGCGCCGCAGGCGCCCCCGCTTGTCCGCCATCGGCGGCCGGCAGGTCTGTCTGTGCGTAACGCTCTGCTCGGGCGCGTGGATCATCGCCCTGCTGCTGCGTCGTCAGCCGATCGAGGCGCAGTGGATCGTTCAGGTCATGCTCGCGATGGCTGCCATGATCAGCAGCGCGTGGGTCAGCTTCGAGCAGACAATCATGTGGCGCCGGCCGACGCGCAGGCTGGCCGAACTGATCGAAGAGATCCGCCGTGGCGAATGCCCGATCGACGAGCTGTCGCGCATCTCCGGCGGACCGGCCGCTATCGCGATGGCTGTGCAGGACGTCTTCCGCGACCTGCGCCTCCAGCGGCGGCAGTATCTCGAGCTTCAGCAGGAGATCCGCCAGCGCGTCGCCAATCGCACCGATGCACTGGAGCGGATCATCGGCAGCCTGCGCCGACAGACCCAGGCTGACCCCCTCACCGGCCTGTACAACCGCCGTGCGCTCGATGCCAACCTGCCGGCGATGGTCGAACGCTGCGCCGCCGAGCGGCTGGAACTGTCGCTGATCATCTTCGACGTCGATCACTTCAAACAGGTGAACGACACACTCGGCCACCCAGCCGGCGACAAGCTCCTGCGTGATGTCGCCAGCCTGATCCGCAGCGGCATCCGCGAGGATGATCTGGCCTTCCGCTATGGCGGCGATGAGTTTGTCGTGCTGTTGCCCGGGCAGGATCGCACCGACGCCACGCGTCTGGCGACGCGTCTTCGCCGGCTGACCGATGAGCTGGCCCGCACGCTCCATGTGCCCCTGCCGCCGCGGCTGAGCTTCGGCATCTCGGCGCTGGACGAGCTGCCCGAGCCGTCCGCCCGGATGCTGCTGCAGGAGGCCGACCAGCGCCTCTACGAGCTCAAGCATGCCCGCCAGCGGCAGGAAAAGCCCGCTGCATAGGCGCCCTCCCCGCCCCAAGTCCAGTCTCCTGCCACCGGCCTCAATCAGTGCAACACCGCGGAGGTCCGATCCGTCGCAACAGGCTGTGGACAACGCCTTTTTTTATTTGTGCTAGAATAAACGCAGGGATATAGTGCCCCTCCCGGCAGGAGTTCGGAGCCGAATTGCGCCCAGGCTCCATCCAGAGTGATGTTCCCGCCGAGGTCTGCACCGGAACCGCGATGTCTATCGGGTACCCGTGCGCCTGCCAAGGAGGCTGGTTAGTTACTCGCCAATGCGGTTCCTGTGTCGGCTGGCGGAGCTGCCGCGAATGGTGCGATCTGGGGTCACCAGGGCAGCCGGCTTGACGAACACGACCGCGATCCGAGATCGTAGTACCCGCTGGAGGCCTTCCCGCCTCATTCACCCGACGCAACGGACGCCAGGGAACTTTCCGCTATCATGACAGATAAAGATCCCAGCCCGATGATGCCCTCGCCGATGCCGCAGCCCAAGCCTGTCGGTACACCTGCGGTGCCCCCACCGCAGGCGCCCGACCAGCAGGCCACCATCGACGAACTGCCTGAGGCGCGACCGCATGTGAGCATCTGGCATCATCCGTTCATCCAGAACGTCATTCCGTTCGCGACCAGCCTGCTGATCCATCTGGCCATCCTGGGCCTCGGCTTTGCCGCGGCCAAGACCATTCCCAAGGTCGTCGAAGTCGTCCGCGAACAGATCATCATCCCCGACGCCCAGATCATCGAAGGCGCCGATCCCGGCGGCGTGCCCAATCCTGGCTTGGGCGAGGATCCCAACCGCACCGCGGCGCAGGATCAGCTCCAGGATGTCCCCGAAGCCACCGGCTTCGGCACCAGCCGCACTCAGGAGCTCAACCGCAGCCTGATCGCCGGGGGCGGCGAAAGCGAAGTGGCCTACAACCCCCTGGCCCGTGGCCCGCGAACCGGCGCTCGCGGCACGGGGCAGAGCAGCGGGGATGGTGACCCCGGTGGCGGCATCGCCCCATTTGGCACCCCCGGCGGCGGCGCCCCCGGCCCAAAGGCCAACTTCGTCGGCATGGGCGGCAACGCCACCAAGGTCGTCTTCGTCTGCGACGCTTCGGGGTCGATGATCAACAAGTTCGACACGCTCAAGCAGCAACTCCGGCAGTCGATCGACGTCCTGATCCCGATCCAGGGCTTCAACGTCATCTTCTTTAAGGAAGAGCGGGCCATCGCCTTGGACGACAGGCACCTGGTCGTGGCCAACCCCGAGGGCAAGCGCCGCGCCCATGCGTTCCTCCAGGAAGTCTGGACCGGCCCGGTCAGCGCCCCCATCCCCGCGCTGGAGCTGGCCTTCAAGCAGGACGCCCAGTTGATCTTCTTCCTGACAGACGGATTCGAGTTCTATCCTTCCAATGACGCGGTCGTGAAGCGCGTCGAGCAGCTCGTCGCCGAGCGCGGTGGACGCGTGAAGATCAACACGATCTTCTTTGGCGACCCCGGATACGACAAAGATGACCCCGGTTTCCAGACACTCAAGACAATTGCTGAGATGACCGGCGGTCAGTTCAAGATCGTCACGGAACGGGACCTGTAATCGGCAATCGTGCCCGCGTACTGCAACGCGGATCGGGCAAACAACAATCGCAGAAAGGAACGAGTCACTGATGAGCCGTTATCTGACATCGAAGTTTCGTCTGGCTGTGCTGCTGACGGCACTGATCGGGACGATGCTCATGGCCGCGCCGGCCATGGCGCAGCAGGCTGATGCGGACGCGGAGACAGAGGTTGCCGACAACGTCTACACGCTGGTGCTGCAGAACCTCGAGATCGTCTCGATCACGATCCTGCTGCTCAGCGTCGTCGCCGTGACCCTGATCATCCAGAGCTTCATCCGCGTGCGTCGGCCGGTGATGCTTCCCGAGCAGACCACTGAGCAGATGCGCGAAATGATCGCCAATCGCCAGTTCAAGGAACTGATCGAGTACACCGAAAACGATCCGACGTTCGTCGCCCAGGCGCTCAACCCGGCCCTGAAGCGTGCCCCGCGCTTCGCCGAGATGAAAGAGGCGCTCGAGACGGCGGTCGCCGAGTTGACGGCTGAGCAGTTCCGCAAGCTCGAATACCTCAACATCCTGGCCAACATCGGCCCGCTGCTCGGTCTGCTCGGAACGGTCATCGGTATCATGCAGGCGTTCCTGGACATGCAGAAGAGCGGCGGTTCGGCCAGCCCGGCTGACCTGGCGCAGGGTATCTCAGTCGCTCTGGGCACCACGATGCTCGGTCTGGTGCTTGCTATCCCGTGTCTTGCAGCCTACGGCGTGCTCCGCGGCAAGATCGATCGCCTGACCACCGAAGGCGCGCTGCTGGCTGAAGAACTGCTGCTGATGATCCGTCCCAGCGAGCCGGCGGCTCGTCCGGCCAAGGGCGCCGCCCCCAAGCCGGCTGTCGCCAAGAAGCCCCCGGCGCCGGCCCCCAGCCCGGTCGTCGCTCCGCAGGAGTCGTAGTCACTCGCTAACCCGGCAGGCCCCATCGGCGGCCCAGCCCCGGGATGGGAACAGTCATGCGCAAGAAACGTTCGATGCCCGCCCCCACCGGCGGGGTCAACATCACCAGCCTCTGCGACATCATGCTGTCGCTGCTGATCTTCTTCATGCTGGTCAGCAAGCGCGGCGTGAACACCGGCGCCGATAAGGACATGCCTCTGCCGCAGACGGTTTTGGGAATCAGCATCGAGGACCTGGGCAACACTGTAACGCTCAACGTGTACGCCGGTCTCGCGGATGAGCCTTACGTCACGACGCTCGACCCGGCGACGGGCAAGCAGGTGACGCTGCGGATCACCGAGCCCGGCGGCCGCCGCCCGCTGGAGGAGTTCCTCACGGAAGTCCGCAAGCACAATCCGGAGGTCAAACTGATCCTCCGCGGCGCCGTTGACCTGCCCTACCGCTATCTCGAGCCCGTGCTCCGCACGGCGGCTGCGGCGCAGGTCAGCAACGTGAACTTTGCAACCGGAAAGGTCGAAGGCGTCGCCACCGCCTCGGCCGGCTGATCAACCTCGAGAGTCGCACCATGAAAATGATCAACAAAGATCGAGGCCATGCCGATGCAGGTCCCAACCTGCTGCCGGTGGTCAACATCACGATGGTGGTGCTCATCGTCTTCATGATCGGCGCCAGCTTCGCCGGTCCCGAGCATTACCTGGTGAGCAACGTGCCCATCACCGAGAGTGGCGTCGGCGGCGCACCGCCGCCGGCGGACTACGTCCCCGAGGAACCGTTCGAGATCCTGGTCAACCCCTACGGCGACGGCTTTGAAGCCATCGCCGGCAACATCCGCACGACCGACATGGCCATCCTGCGGGCAGCGCTGCACCAGAAGAAAGAACAGTTCCAAGCCACAGGCAAGCTGCCCCCGCTGGTCATCAGCCCCACCGGGAATGTGCATTACGAGTTCCTCATCGGCGTCTTCGAAGCCGCCAACGAGGCGGAGTTCGACCGCGTCTCGTTCGCCTCGGCTCGCCAGTAACGCGCGATCGCGCGTTGCGCCAATGCACTGCGACGCCCAGCCGCCCGGCGGGGTTTCTCCGCCGCCGGAACACGTTCCCGCGCCACGCCCAGGGGGCATGCTCGCGCACACTTGCCCCGTTGCGCGTACAATGGACGCTCTATGAGGACAGACGATCACAAGGAATCGACGATGCTCCGCACCGTAACGCAAAGCCGCCTCCGCCATCCGATCCTCGCAGCAGCAGCAGCAGCGGCGATCGGCCTGTCGTGCGCCGTGGCCGGCGCGCAGACCCGCCCGCCCCAGGGACTCAACGCCCTCGATGACGAGCGCGTCATGGCGGAACTGGCCAATCGCGGCCTGGACAACCTTCTAACCCGCCTGTTCGACGTCAACGAAGTTCCGCAGGACAAGCGAGACGGCATCCTCACGCTGATTTCGCTGCGCCGCCTGTCCGATCCGAGCTCCACGCTCACCGCCCGCCAGCGCGAGGACCTGATCCGCAACGTCGTGCGCGGCATCGAGCAGGCCCTGCCGCGGATCAATGATCCGCGCCTGCTGCTTCAGCAGTCGTCGGTCCTCATCCAGTACGGCATCCAGAATGACGTCGCTACGCTCGAATACTGGGGCACCAACCCGCGCGTGCAGGCGCAGCTCGCCCCCATCGCCGATGCCGTCATCCGCATCCTCGACCGCGCGATCGAAGTCGCGACCGCGCAGCGCGACGACGTCGCCAACCAGATCCGCTCGCCCGACGACCGCTTCGCGGCGCGTTACATGGAGCTGGAAAACTTCATCTACAGCGCCCGCTACACGCGCGCCATGGCGCAGTACTACCGCGTGCTGGCGATGGATCGCGCCGATTCGCAGCGGTCCACGATCGTCGACGAGACGATCCAGGAGCTGTCGGAACACGACAATCCCGAGAGCGAGATTCAGCCGGTCATCAAGCTGCGCATCGCCAAGATGCTGATCGCGCGCGGCGGTGAAGGCGACTACGACGCCGCCAAGCAGGTGCTGCAGGCCGTCGCTCAGGGACAGACCACGCCCGTCGCCGACATCGCCCAGCAGTACGAGGCGATGTACTTCACGGCTTTGGCGGATCTGCTGGCCGGGAAGCTGGACGACGCAACGCAGGCGCTGGAGCGCCTCCGCAGTTGGCAGGACACAAACCTGCCGAAGGAAGAAGCCTGGGAGCGTTTCTCGACTGCCAACGCCGCCATGCTCGAGTACCGCATCACCGCGGCTCGCGCCGAGGCCGCCACCGGAGACGCGGCTCAAAAGTTGAACGACGAGGCCGTCAACATCCTGGTCGGCCTGGTCCGCGAGCAGCCGCAGACGCGTGCAATCGTCTACGAGCAGTTGCTCGATCGCCTGCCGGAAAATCCCGATGTCACCAAGCTCGATCCCCTGCTGCTGCGGGCGCTGATGCGCCAGGGCGAGCTGGAGACTCGCAAGCCCGACGATGAACCGCGCGATATGAAGGTGATCGAGCGGGCTGCCGCGGCGACCGAAGAGTTCCTCAAGCGCGAAGCGCAGGCCGCCTCTAACGTCGAGGAGCGCGCCGCCGCCCTGCTGCTCAAGGGGCTGCTGCTGGAAGAGCTGGATCGCCCAATTCAGGCAGCCGATGCGTTCGTGTCGTTTGTCGCAGCGTTCAAGGGACATGAAAATGCCGGCTACGCGCTGGACAGCGCCATGGCGCTGATCGGCGGTCGGCTGGGGGAGCGCCACAACAATCCGCGCATCGATGAGCTCTACACCCGCGTGCTGGAGCTCGCAGTGGCTGAGCCGTTCAACCGCGTGGACCTGGCCTATCAGTACGGCCGGCAGCTCCAGCAGCATGGCCGCTACCTCGAAGCCGCCAGGGCCTTCGAAAAAGTGCCCGCCGACGCACCCAATGCGCTGTTCGCCCGCTACTTCCGCATGATCTCGCTCAAGGCGCATCTGGACACGACGCGCGCGTCGATGCCCAAGCCTGAGCAGGATCAGATCCTGCAGCAGATCCAGGAGCTGGCGCAGGTCGTGCGGCAGAACGCCGCCGCCGCGGCCCAGGCTGCCGACAATGATCAGGAGCGTCAGCGTCTCAGCCTGCTGCTGGTGCAGACGACGCTGATGAGCGCCGACCTGGCCAACCGCGTGCAGGGCAATCCGCAGGAGGCCCTGCGAATCCTCGAGGGATTCGAGCGGCAGGTGGCCGGTTTGCCGCGCGAGCAGCAGCTTCTGGGTGATGCCCTGTTCGTCCGCGTCGATGCCTATATGGAACTCGGCCGCAACGCTGAGGCAACCAATGCGCTGGTCAGCCTGCTGAACACGCGCGGCGGCAGCGAAGGCGCGCAGATCATCTACGATCTGCTCCAGCGGCTGAACCAGGACTTCGAGCAGGCCCGCCGTGACGGCGATCGTGAGGAAATGCGGACGCTCGCCTCAGCCCGCGCACAGCTCACCGGTCACCTCGTGACCTGGGCCGCGGAGAACGCCGATCCGAACATCCGTGCGTACACCTATCGCTATCGCGTCTTCGACGCCGACTCCCAGCGGCAGGCTGCCGCCCTGCTGGATGATCCAGCCGAGCGGCGCAAGATGCTGGAGGTGGCACGCGAGCGCTACCAGCAGTTGCTCACGCCGCAGGCTGTGGAGGAGTATCGCCGCACGATCGAAGGGACCGATGCGGATCCCAATCAGCCTGATCCGGTCGTCTCGCTCGGATTGGCGCAGGTGGCCTATGACCTGGGTGACTATCGCACGGCCCAGCCGCTGTTCACGCGGCTGATCGCCGATCGCCGACTCGGCCCGCCGCGGATCGTGCGCGGGGATGAACTGGTCGACAACGACCAGTACTGGGAGGCGATGTTCAAGCTGTTCCACAGCAACATCGAGCTGGCATCCAGCGATCCGAAGTTCGCCAATCTGCGTGAGGAGACCAAGCAGCGCCTGGCGCAGCTCTACATCATGCAGGGCAACTCCGTCGGCGGTCAGCGATGGGGTCCGGAGTTTGAGAAGCTGCGGAAAGAGCTGCTGCCGGACTTCACCCCGCCGGCGGCGGGATCGGGATCCTGACGCCTCGCATATACACGCAAACAGCGAAGGGACAGATGGCTATCCGTCCCTTTCTTCATGTCCGGCAAGAGGCGAGGTTGGCAATAGCCTGCTCGGGGCAGCTCATCGCGAAGCCCTAGACGCTGACGCGGCAGTGTGCCTGCACGTCGTCGAGGAAGGCGTTGGCGTGATGAACCGAGCCGAACGGCTGATCGACATACAGCCAAACGCCCGCTGCGCCGAGGGCGTCGAGCGTCGCCAGCGCATCGTGCGGATCGGTGGCGATGACCTGCACGGCCTTGCCGGCGGCCAGGCAGCGGCGGTAGATGTCGATCCACCGCATCGCCGGCCCGTTGCCCGGGCCGTACTCCCACTGGATGGCGTGGATCTGCGGCAGTTCCAGCAGCATATCCAGATGCCGCAGCGCCCCGACGCCGCGGACCTGGAAGATCGCGCGATCCAGCGGTTCGAGCGCGCGGGCGATCTCGCCGATGATCAGCTCGCGCACGATGGCTGACGGCGAGTCGGTCCAGAAATCGCATCGCACCGCATACGCCGGCCCGCGGTGATACATCGGAATCCAGCTTGTCATCCCCATGCCGGATTCGGCGATCTTCGAGTAAAGACGCTCGAAGCAGCCGATCGACGCGCGCGTCGCCTGGCGGGCGGCGCGGCGGATCAGCGCGGGCGACTGCAGCATGTCCAGCCGCAGCGATTCCGGATCGCGCACGGCTGCCAGCAGGTCGAACGTCCATCGCAGATCAGCGATGCCCACGATGTAGCGATTGTCGGCTTCGCGAACGGCGGCAGCCGTCAGCTCCTCGAGCGCCCGCCAGTAGCGGCTGTGGAATCGTGGCTGGGAGCGTGTGATGCGTTCCCACTGCCGGGGCTCCTCGATGATCGGCTGGGTGGACGTGCCGTGCTCGTCAAATAGAAGATCGCCCCCCAGCAGCGTCGCAGTGACGTCCGGACCGAGGGTCGGACACAACGCCGGGAAGCTGTCGCCGACGTAGTCGGTGGCTTCCATGCGCGCGATCGCGCAGTCCAGGACGTAGTCGATGCGTGTCCAGTGTTCGCGTACGGTGGCAGGCGCGGGTACAGGCCGGATCTGGCGCCGCGGCCGAACGCGCAGCGTTACCGGGGGCCGATCGATCACTTCATGGTTCCACCATTGCTCAAAGCGCTCGGCAGATCGTGGGAAGTCAGGCTTGAATTTCAGTTCGGTGATCACCTGCCACCTCCGGACGTGGGAGAGCCGGTTAAGTGCCCCTGCTGGGCTCTGCCCTAACAAGATAAACTTATCCGATTATACGCCAAGGCAAATCTGGTAATTCGAGAGGAAAAGAAGGCTTAACACATCTGACGGGGGTTGTTGGTTGTCGGTTGGTGTTTGGGGGGATGGCGTTTTGTGTCTGAGTGTTTTGGTGTTTGGGGGTTGGGGTGTGGGAGGTGATGGATCCATGGAAAAGGGCTGGCGCGCGCCAGCCCTTCTATTCCTCTGCCTTTTGTCTCCTGCCTACTCAAACGCATGCGCCCCCAGGAAGCCTGTGAGGCCATCCAGGTATTCGCGGCTGGAGACACGCTGCAGCTCCCTGCGGGCGTATTCCAGCCGCTGGGCGATGCCCAGGCGCTGGGCCTCTTCGCGATGGCTGGACAGGGCATTGAACTGTTCCAGATACGCGATGTGCCGTTTCCACAGCTCGATCTGCCGCGCTTGCCGCTTGGCCAGGCGGCGGAGATACCAGTCGCTGTTCAGCAGGTACTCCAGCGTGAACATCCGGCGAATGTCCGGATGATGCACGTCTTTGCCCTCGTACGACCCGGTGGCCATGATCATCAACAGCGCCCGCAGCGGCGGACAGGCCTGCTCGATCGAGCCGTCAGCCAGATACTCCGCCGCCACCCGCTGCTGGGCTTCGGTGATGTTCTTCACGCCGTCGACGAACATGTCCATGTCCTGCGTCTCCGGCTTGAGGATGGCTTCGTCGAAGACCTTGCCCGGGTTGTCGAACACCCGGCCGAAGAACGCGCGCACGAACTGCCGCGTGATGCGATACCCCAGCCGGCTGGCGAGGATCAGCTCGCCGTTGTAGCGGAAGTCCTTAAGCGGCTCGAGGTAGCCTTCGCGGATGAGGTACTGCGGATCGCGCTCGTGCGGATCGAGGCGGCACCAGATTTCGGGGACCAGCAGGCTGATGTCATGATCGACGCGCATGTGCGGGCCGATGTGCCCCGCCGGCGTCGAATATCCCGCCAGGCCCGTCAGGATGAACGCCACGAGGGCGTTGTTCAGATCCGCAGCCGGGCGGAGGGCATTGAACGGACCCTTCGTCAGCGCGCCCTCGGAACCGGCCCCCGTCGTCGAGGGGCTCTTGCCCGTCAGGCTGCAGATGAAATCCATGAAGAGCTCGGGCAACTCCTGATAGTGGATGGGGTTATACACCGCCAGCGGCCGGATGCCGGCTTGCGGATCGGCTGGGTTGTTGCGCCGCCCCAGCAACACGGAGTTGACCGGCAGATGCACCGGCTTGTTCAGCGGAACCGCCCTGGCCAGTCGCACGCCGCGCAGCGCGACATACTTGTCGAACGGATTGGCCAGATCCGGCCGCAACTGCAGGTAACGCGGGTTCTTGCTGCGCTTGCCGTTGATGATCCGCGGCTCGGACGAGGCCACCGTGTACGGGCTGCCCTTTTCCACCGCCTCTTTCAGCAACTGCTGCATGGGCGGCGTGAATTTGTCGAACCCAGCCGGGTCGTCGACGATCGCGCGCACCTGCTCCAGCGTCAGCGGCTCGAAGTTCGACAGGAAGTTGTCACGGCGCGCCAGGTCGGCTTCGGTCTGCTTGTCCAGACCACGATGAATCGCGTCATCCGGCCGCTGGAACAGGCGATTCTCGCAATTGGCGACGAACTTCACGCTCGTCGCCGACTGGGCCTCAGCCGGCAGATACTCCAGCAGGCGCGTGGGGACCACGATCGAGGCTGTGATATCGTCCTCGATCTGCACCTTGGCTGACGCGGCGTAATCCTGCCGCACCTTGAACGTCCGCCAGGCATTGGACGCATGCAGACCGACGCGCAGATACACCCCCACCAGCTTGCGGTTGCCGTACTTCAGCTCGTTGCCCGGGAAGCCGTTGACGATGTCGACGCTGAAATGCTCGCGCCAGTTTTCGCCCCACTCCGGCCGGTAGAACCGCTTGATGATGAAGACGATCGGGTAGATGTAGCTGGGGATGCTCGCCAGCCACTGGTTGTACTCGTCGGTGTAGTCGACGCTGGGCGTCAGGAGCTTGATGACGCTGCCCAACGATCGCTCGGGGCTGAGCACCGGCCGCGATGGCTTGGCTGTGTAGTCGGGCTTGATCGGCGAATCCGCCCGCCAGCGGGTGGAGTAGTCGCGCGTGAAGATCTCCTCGACCAGGTCGAGATCCTTCTGCAGGTCCGACACGAAGATCGGCCCGTAAAGCATGTAGTCGACGATCGACTTGCTGATTTCGCTCTTGCCGCCGCCGCTGACGGTACACGGCTTGTGGCAGACGGTTCCCTCGCCGTTGGTGCCGATCAGCCGCCAGCTCGGCGCCCCCGGGTGCTTCTCCATTCGCACCTTGTAGCCGCTGGGGGTCATGTAGACCTTGCCCGGGCGGATCGGAATGGAGTGCTCGACCCCATCGCGCGTCCACGTGATCGACTGGGTCGCCAGACGCACGCGCGCGGCTTCGGGGATATAGATCAGGTCGGGATATTCCTTGTCGATGCCGTAGCCTTCCGGCTGAACGTGCATCAGCTCGCCATAGTCGCGGACGACGTCGTCGAACGTCCGGCCATTGGCGCGCCGGCTGTCAGCCTGAAACTCGTCGCCCAGCGAATAGCTGGGGAAGACGATCGCCCCGCCGGCATGCTCCTCTTCGACATCGCCGTAGAGGTTGGCGGCGTAGCTGATCTGCGTCTTGACCTCTTTCTTGCAGTAGCCGAAGTAGTTGTCGGCGATGAGGGTGACGATCACACCCTCCTCCGTCCGACAGGTGACCTTGAACGCCGTGCCGTCGTTGTAGGTCTCGTCGTCGCGCTCCCAGCACATGCCGTCGCGCTTCTGACGCTCGGTGGCTTGCGAGACATGCGGCAAACCGATGTCCTTCTTGCGCAGCTTCAGCAGATGCGGCGCGAGGATCACGCAGCCGGTATGGCCCGTCCAGTGCTCGACATCCAGGCCGGCATCGTTCTGAGGCAGGTACGGATCGCCGGCATTGCCGAAGATGCTCTCGACAAAGTCGAGATTGCTCACCAGCGAGCCGGGGGCGAAGAAGCGCACCTCCATCGTCTTGACCGGCGTCACACCCGGCACCTCCGGGCAGACGATCGGGCGCAGCAACAGCGAGACAAACGTCCGCGCCGGCGGGTTCATCCCCGAGGTGAACGGCAGCTCCAACAGCTCCGGCGGCGGGTTGGTCGCAGCCTGGAACAGCGCTGCGAAGGTTTGCCGCGGGACGGCTTTCTTGTCCGACGGGATCGGCATGCCGCCCTCGACGACGTGGAATGTCCCAGCCGTTGTGCGGCGGTCGCTGCGGGGGTTGTGCAGGACGCCGTTGATCACGCGATACGAGCTGACCAGCTCATTTTCGTAGCGATCGCCATCCACCGGCAGCGACAGTTCGCGCGCCACGCCCGGCCGGTCGAGGACGAACGTCCGCCGCGGCAGGCGCAGCGGCTGGGATAGCTTCAGGTCGGCGAAATGGCGTTCGAGAAAGCTTTCGATACGCCGATCGGCTGGGCATCGATGCTCCGACAGCAGGCGGGAAGCCTCGTGATAGCGGTCCAGCAGGCCGGAGGCGACTTTGGCGAACTGCAGATCCTCGCTGCGCCGCGCCGCCGGCAAGCCGGCTGCGATGAGCTGAAGATTGATGTACTGGAGAAGCTGCTGCCGCTCCTGGGCATCAGGGGTGCTGCCGTCGCTGGTGGAACTGGGGGTCCGTCGTCTGTCCATTACTGCTGTCCTTCCGTGCCACGCAGGCACGCCTCCCCTCCGGGAGACGGCCGCGGCTGGTCTTCGGATGATACCGAAACCTGGCTCAGACGGAACACACCGACCCCTCTCAACCGGAACCGGCGGTCTGCGGACAGAGCAAGGGAACAGAAAAGGCACGTGCGGAACCAACTTGATGCATTATCGCCGGAAGTCTTCCCAGAACGTCAGACCGAGCGCAGCGATGGATGACGGCTTCGGGCGATGTTGAATGGGTTGATGCATCAATGTTGCAAACGCCCGTCCCACGGATTGAGGTCTAGAAATACCCGCCCCGACGATGGATCTCCTCAGCCGACATGCCGGCGTTCACCCACTCGCTGATCTCCTCCTCATTCCGCTCGATCTGCTCGGCCCGTTCGAGCACCTGGACAGCCAGCTTCCGCGGAATCACCAGCGCGCCGTCAATATCAGCCAGGATGAAATCGCCCGGATTGACGATCACATCCCCCACATAGACCGGCACCTGGTACGCCACCACGCGCGTATGCGATAGCGCCCCAGCGCTGGTGCGGTAGCGGCTCCAGATGGGGAACCGCTGCTGAAGGATATCCCGCGTGTCGCGGATGCCGCCGTCGATGATCGCCCCACGGCAGCCGCGCTTGATCGCGGCTCGTGTCATCACCCCGCCCCAATGCGAGGCGTGATCGTCACCGTTGGCATTCCAGACGACAACGTGGCCGGGCCGCAGGTCATCCAGCATCTTGACGCGAATCTCCAGTTCGCCGCTGAGCGTCGGATCCTTCACCGCCTTGAC
>CALEKX010000033.1 GCA_937904525.1 uncultured Phycisphaerales bacterium | reverse complement strand
AAGGCCGCTGTGTAGGGCTGGACCTCGCGTTCAAGGTTCTGCCAGTCGCCCCGATTTTTCGGCCGGGAGGCCGAAAGAATAGAGCAGGAGAAAGGGGGAAAAGGTGAAAAGCGAGCAGCGGGTGTAGCCACTCGGAGCCCGTCAGCGGGCGCTAGGGCCCCTACGGTCTCTTTTCAGCCCTCTCTTTGTTGAATCGCCAGCCGGCTTGGAGACGCAGAAGGTCTGATGTCGCTCACCCCGGCGAAGAGACGGCCGCTCTGGCATCCTCACAGCCGCCGGCTGGCTGGCGCTGCCGCGGACCCTGTCGCTTTCGGGCAGATGAAATTTGAACCACAGATGGGCACAGAGAGGCGCGTTGCCTTCTCTGCGTCCATCCGCGTTGAGCTGCCGTTCCAACAAACCATCACGGCGCCGCAAAGTCGGCATTGAGGCGATCGATCAAGGACTGGTCGATCTCGAAGACCAGGTCATCCCATGTCGCGAACGGCGATGCGTCGCCCTCGGGGTCGGTGATTCGGACCTGGTGCGCGGTGCGGGCGGACTCGGCGCCGCTGACGATGGTCAGTGCATACGTGCCAGCCGCCGGCCGGGTGGTGGCTGGGGCGTCGTGTTCGAGGAACTGCTTGGCCCGCAGCGGGTTGAGGGCATTCAGGATCGGATCGAGCTTGGCTTGGTCGATCTCCTGCTCGGCCCCGTCGACGATCAGGACCCATTTGACGACCGGCTCGGGGGCGGGCGCCGGCTGGGTGGTGGCCTGGGTGGTCGCGTCGTCCGACGCCTCAGCGACGGCGGCCTCACCCGCAGCCTGATCAGCCGGAGCGGTCGCGGGCGGCGGGGTTTCGACACGCCGCTCGAAGGTGAAGGTCACGCTCGACGCCGGCCGCGTCGTCGGCTGGGTGGTTGCAGCCAGATCCCGCTGAAGCGTGAGGCGCTGGATCGAATCCTTCTCAATCCTCAGGACATTCTTGTCGCGAAGCTGCAGCGGCGTCTTGTCGAACAAATCGAGCACGCTGGCCGCCACCTTGACGACCATCTCCGGCGCCGTCGAGACGCTCGCGAAGACGTGTTTGCGCAGGATGTCGTCATAGCGGCCCAGGCGGATGGTCACGCCCTCCGGCTGCGTGTCTGACGGCTGGGTTGTCGGGGCTTCCGTGCTGAACCAGACGGTCGTCACCGGTTCGTCCAGCCCGTGGGAAACCTTCGCCGGATCGGCGACGAACTCAGCCGCCGTGAGGCCGCTGATGGCGTAGGTCAGATCCGATGCCGCGCTGTAATCCGCCGGCATGCGACGGGGTTCGATGATCTCCCACTGGCTGCCGTCTTTCTGAAGCGCCAGCCGCTTGCCGTCGCGTTCGACGGTGATCTGGCGGATCTGGCTGGACGAGGCGTCGACCAGGCGCGTGCGGCGGTACTTGTCAGCCGGCTGCTGGAGCACCTGATCCAGCGCGGCGGGCACGATGTCCGCCATCTTCCGGTCGCCAAGGCGAACATACATGTGATCGCCCAATGCCGACCGGGCGCCGATCGCCAGCGTGATCGAACGATCATCGCTGGTGACCAGCTCCACGGTGTACCGCGGCGAGGCCAGCCCCGTCGCATCGCCCGGCTCGACTTGCCCGCGCGTCGTGAGCTCGGTGATCTGACGGACCAGCGAGTCGACCTGATACCCCTCGACCGCGGCAGCCAGGGGCTTGGTCATCTGCCACTGACCGTCCTTCTTCTCAAACGCGATCGCCTGCCCCTGCGATGGCGTCAGCGAGACGCGCATGACATCCTCCAGCTTCACATCGAGCAACGGGCGCTCGGTGGCTTGGGCGGTCTGCGTGTCACCGCGGGAATCGGCTGTATCGCGCGTCGCGAAGAAGTAGATCCCAACGGCTACGAGAACGACAAGCAGGATGATCGTAGTCTTGAAGTTCATGGCTCTTGCGCCCGGGCACGTCGGATTGCCCGGGGTTTACTCATGACACGTTGAGACACAGGCCTGCGGCGGCGATCTCAATTCCGTCGCACGAAGTACACCACCCCGCCGCAGATAACGACCGCCAGCGGGATACCCACCAGCACCACGCCGACGCGCCAGGCGTTCAGCGTGGATTCGCTCATCGGCTCGATGCGCGACACGTCCATCGCAGCCGGGCTGATGGCGATCATCGTCTCCATGTTGGCCAGCCAGAAGATGCTGTTCATGAACAGTTCGCCGTTACCCGGGAACAGGGCCACCGGAATGCCCCGGCGCAGCAGCTCCGGATCGTGCATGGTCAGCAGGCCGTTGGTGATGAACTGCAGCGAGCCGATCACGACCAGCCGGCCGGCGCCTTCCTTCGCGGCGACCGCCCCGCCCCACAACGGCGGCGCCAGATCGCTGGCTTCATCGAACTTCACCGGCCGGTTCTCGAGCGCCGCATTGATGTCGCGCTCACCCCATGCCGGCACGGTCTGCGGGACGGGCAGGATCGGCGTCACCGTCACGCCGTCGACCTTTCGCGTTTGCACGATCGACAGCGGGATCAGCAGGCTGTCCAGCGCCCGCAGCGGCTTGGTCAGCAGGTGATCGCCGTATTCGTTGATCACGAAGATAAACGGGATGCGCTTGGCCTCCTCGAGCATCGTGCCCTGCGCGCCGGCGGTGTCGATCTTTTCGTGAACGGCGATCACGTCGGTCAGCACGTCGATGCCCCACGCGTCGAGTGCGGTTGAGAGGTTGTCGGCTTCGGGCAGGAACAGCACCATTGCCGAGCCGCCGTTGTCCAGATGCTCGGCCAGCTTCGGGCCGATGTCAGCCAGCATGGGCATCGGGCCCATCGGCTGGGTTGGGACTGACAGCACAACCCAGATCGCATCGCGGATCTCCTCGTCGGTGGGCTCGGGCTCAGCCGGCATGCCGCGCATCCGCGCCTGCATGGCCCACTGGCCGGACAGATCCTTCTCGAGCACCTCGAAGTTGTAATCCTTCAGCCGCTGGGCAATGCGCGACAGCGGCCCAGCCGGCTGGAACGGCGGGAAGCCCGGATCGGTCAGCGGCGCTCCGCCGGGACGGACGAACACGACCTTGGGCTTCTTCTGGCTGGTCAGCGACAGGATTGCCGTGCTGATCTGCTGCTCGCCGGCAAACCGCGGCTTGACCTCGCCGGTGCTGCGGACGTCCGGATCGATCTGCCAGACCTGGTTGAACGGGATCACGCGCCAGTCGTTCTCGCCGAGCACGAGGATCGGGTTCACGGCGCGCTCCAGGGCATCGCGGAGGTTGTCGACCTTCACTTCGCCGAGCTTGTCGATCTGCTCGATCAGCGACTGCCCCTTCTGCTCGATCTGCCGATGGCGGACGACCGCAGCCGAGAGATAGTCGCGAACCGGCTGGGCGATCGTGGCGTTGGCCTGAACCTGCTCGGCAAACTGGGCGATGGCGGCTTCACGCTGGGTGAGCGTATCCAGCGCGTGGCGCACGGCATCGACCAGGCCCTTGTAATCCGGCCGCTTCTGCTGACGGGCGCGGTCAAGGTCTTCCTTGGCCCGCAGCAGTTCCTCGGGCGAGCGGCGGATCGTGTCGATCACCGCCAGAAGAATCTGCCCGGTCTCGCCGCGGCCGAGCTGATCGGACTGGATGTCCTGCACTGCCACAGCTTCGTCGGCGAGCATCTTGTGAAGCTGCTCGAACTCGCCGTCGAAGGCATCGAGAAACGCCTTGTACTGCGTGAGCTCCTGGCCATACTTCGCGATGATCTCGTTGTACAGGGCCTCTTCCTTGGCAGGGTCCTGCGTCGGGTCGATGACGTCGATGGTGATCTTCTTGCCCTTCTGCTCGTACTCCTTGAGCAGATCGGTGACGACCTGGGCATAGTCGACCGACTGGCTGCCGCCGGCTGGGCGGTCGGGCCGGACGTACAGGCTGACCAGCTTGATCGGCTGGTCGAGATCGCGGATGAGGTTGATCGTCTGCGGCTTGAGGCTGTAGACGCTCGCCGCGGTGGTGTCGAAGCGAGCGCTGCTCCGCTGGGCGATGGCGATGACCAGCGCCGCCAGCGCGATGACGACGACGATGCTCAGCGCGACATTGCCGCCGTACTTGATCCAGCGCTGCTTCTGCGATTCGGGTTGCTGCGGGGTTTGAGACTGCTTCTGCTGCTTGGCTTTGCTCATTTCCACCGCCTCGATTCAAGGACCTTGATCGTCAGGAACAGGAAAACCGCGGTCAGGACAACGAAGAAGACCAGGTTTCCGGTGTCCAGCACTCCCTTGGCGAAATCGGTGTAGCGGATGAAGACGCCCTGCTCAGCGACGGCGCGCCACGTCGGGCTGAGGGCCGCCTTGCTGCTCAGCCACCAGGGGACGATGGTGATCAGGAACAGCACCGCCGACGCCGACACCGCCGCCACGACCTGGCTGCGCGTCAGCGAGGAGCAGAACAGTCCCACCGAGATGAACAGCGCCCCCACCAGCACAATCCCCAGGTATCCGCTGAGGATCGGGCCGAAGTCGGGTCGGCCGTACAGCGACAGCAGGATCAGGTAGATCAGCGTCGGGCTGATCAGCACCAGGAAGAACCCCAGCGCCCCCAAAAACTTGCCGAGCACAACATCAGACTCGCCCACGGGCGCGGTCATCAACGTCTCGATCGTGCCGGTGCTCCATTCCTGCGCCAGCAAGCCCATGCAGAGCACGGGAATCACAAACACCAGCAGCCAGACCATCCATTCAAAGATGTTGCGCATCGCCACCGGCTGACCCGGGCGGAAGTCGTCCCAGAACGCGACACCGCAGGCCAGCAGGAACAGCGTCATCGCGACGTACGCGATCGGCGAGTAGAAGTAGCTGCTCAGCTCCCGCCGGGCGATCACGGGCGAGCGGATCATGCGGCACCTCCTTCCTGCTGCTGAGCCACCGCCTGGTTGGCTGTCACCTGTACGAAGAACTCCTCCAGTGTCGCGTGCTCCAGGCGGATTTCGCGCAGCGGCCAGCCGTTCTGCGTGACGGTGCGGGCGACTTCCTCGCGGACGTCGCAGCCGTCTTTGGCGCGGATGGCGGCGGTGACGTACTGGCCGTCGGCTTCGCCGTTGGAGAGGATCTCGACCCGGCCAACGCCGTTGACACGACTGAGGGCGGTCTCGACCTCGAGTGCCGGGGCCCGGCATTCGACGAGCACGCGCGCCTGCATGCGCCGGCTGGCGCGAAGCTCGTCGGGCGATCCCTGCGCCACGATGCGTCCGCCGGCGATGATGATGGTGGAATCGCAGACGGCTTCGACCTCGGGCAGGATGTGCGTCGACAGCAGCAGCGTGTGATCGCCGCCGAGATCCTTGATCAGCTTGCGCGTCTCGCGGATCTGGGTCGGGTCCAGGCCGACCGTCGGCTCGTCGAGGATGAGGACGGCTGGGTTATGCAGCAACGCATCAGCCAGGCCGACGCGCTGGCGGTAACCCTTCGACAGATGGCCGATCAACTTCTTGCGGACATTGGTCAGCCAGCATCGCTCCAGCACATACTCAATCCGCTTGCGGCGCGTCGCGCGGTCCATCCGCCGCAGGCGGCCGCGGAAATCGAGGTATTCCTGCACGCGCATCTCGGTGTACAGCGGCACGTTCTCGGACAGGTAGCCGAGGTTTTCGCGCACCTGTGTCGACTGATGGAAGATGTCATACCCGTTGATGCGCGCCCCGCCGCTGGTGGGCGGCAGGTAGCAGGTGAGCATGCGCAGGGTTGTCGATTTGCCTGCTCCGTTGGGGCCGAGGAACCCGACGATTCGACCCTTGGGTACCTCGAAACTGATGTGATCGACGGCCAGGGTCTGGCCGTATCGTTTGGTCAACTGCGAGACTTCGATCACGCCCTGTGTCCTCCGTGCTGAGTGGCTGATGGAGACACACCCACGGCGAGTCCGGCTAAGCCGGCCGTGCATTGCGCAAGGATCTATTGATGATCTCGGGAAACCGCCGCTCACGTCGGGATCGCGGATCGTTCGATCGCGCCGCAGGGCGCTCAGCCCGTGAATCCGTCATCCGGCCACGAGCCCGCAAGCCCGCACCACCCACAACGCGGCATGGCGGCTTCCACCCCGCCGTGTCGTAACCCTCTAACTGGTGAAATTTTACCTATGAGATCAACCGCGGGATGTCAAGATTCAACCACCAGCCTCAGCCGGGGCCACATGCCTGCGGCTACGGCAGTCAAAATCACCTGATCAGAAGGGGAAAACGCACTCGGCAGGACTCGAACCTGCAACCCTCGGTTCCGAAGACCGATGCTCTGTCCAATTGAGCTACGAGTGCTCGTGCGCGGGAGTTGGGATTATCGCAGCCGCTGGCGCGAAAATCCAGTTGCGCCGGAGGGCCCGATGGCCGTTTTTCGGGCGTCACATGCGATTGCAGAAACCGGCGACGGCGGCGGCATGGCGTGCGGGCGGCT
Organism: uncultured Phycisphaerales bacterium; assembly: GCA_937904525.1. GTDB lineage: Bacteria > Planctomycetota > Phycisphaerae > Tepidisphaerales > Tepidisphaeraceae > CALEKX01. Next base: position 3,851 of record CALEKX010000033.1, on the reverse strand, counting down.
GCTGCCCTATCATGCCGCCGCATGTCAGAAGCCTTTTCCGATCGTCTGCTGGCCGCCATCGAAGCCAAGGGTTCGTGCATCTGCGTCGGGATCGATCCGATCGTCGACCTGATCCCCGATGCCGTCACCGGCGGCCGCCACAAGCGCGAACGCGACAACGCCGACGTCGCGATTGACGCGATCCTCCAGTTCAGCCGGACCGTCCTGCGGCTGGTCGCGCCGCTGGTGCCGATCGTCAAGCTTCAGTCCGCCTACTTCGAGCAGTACCTGTGGGAAGGCGTCGAAGCCTACTATAGCCTCGTGCAGGAGGCCCGGCAGCTCGGCTTGCTGGTCATCGGCGACGTCAAGCGTGGCGACATCGGCTCGACGTCGACGGCGTATGCCCGCGGGCATCTGGCCGAGCCTCCCTTCGACGGCATGGAGCAGGTCCTGCTGCCCGATGCCATCACGATCAACCCGATGCTCGGCATCGACGCTATCCAGCCGTTCATCGACGTGGTCCGCGACTATCAGAAGGGCCTGTTCGTCCTCGTCCGCACGAGCAATCCCGGCAGCGCCGAGCTGCAGGATGTCAAGCTGGCCGACGGCCGCACATGGAGCGAGATGCTCGCTGAGCGGATCGCGCAGATCGCGGATCAGCCGGCATTTATGGGCGATCGCGGCTACAGCTCGATCGGCGCCGTCGTCGGCGCGACGCAGACGCACACGATCCAGTCGATCCGCCAGCGGATGCCGCGATCGATCTTCCTGCTGCCCGGCTATGGCACGCAGGGCGCAACCGGCGAGATGACGCGGGCTGCGTTTGACGCTACCGGCCGCGGGGCGATCGTGTCGGCATCACGCAGCATCCTCTACGCCTGGCGCGAAGAGCGCTACCGCCAGCAATTCGGCGATGACTGGCAAGCCTGCACGCGGGCTGCCGTCGAAGCGATGCGCGACGACCTCGCCACCGTCCTGAAACCCTGACAGCACGCTGTCAGTGTCCTAACCACCGATGACCACCAATGGACATGGATGATGGACGGAGCGCAGATCCGTTGTCCATCGGTGCTCATCGGTGGCGAGATCCCCGCTCAGCCAGCCCCCGCCGGCAGTTGCGACCCGGCGCAATGTCCGTAATCTAGCACCCCAAGCGCGCCACGCGCCGCTCGAAACAACCAAACACAAGACACGCAACACCCCCCATGGCAAGAAACATCAAACCCCGTTCGGAAGACTACGCCCAGTGGTATCTCGACGTGATCAAAGCCGGCCGGCTGGCGGATTACGCGCCCGTCCGCGGCTGCATGGTCATCCGCCCCGAGGGCTACGCCATCTGGGAAGCCATCCAGCGCGAGCTCGATGCCCGCTTCAAAGCCACCGGGCACGTCAATGCCTACTTCCCCCTGCTGATCCCCACCAGCTTCCTCGCCAAGGAAGCCCAGCACGTGGAAGGGTTTGCCATGGAGTGCGCCGTCGTCACCCATTCCAAGCTCGAGAAAGCCGACGGCGGCGGCCTGAAGGCGGCTGGCGAACTGGAAGAGCCGCTGGTCATCCGCCCCACCAGCGAGACCGTCATCGGCCACATGTACGCCCAGTGGATCCAGAGCTACCGCGACCTGCCGATCCTGATCAACCAGTGGGCCAACGTCATGCGCTGGGAGTTGCGCACGCGCCTGTTCCTCCGAACGGCTGAGTTCCTCTGGCAGGAAGGCCACACCGCCCACGAGACAGCCGAGGAAGCCCGCGAAGAGACGCTGAAGATGCTCGACGTCTACGCCGATTTCGCGGAAAACGTCCTGGCCATCCCCGTCGTCAAAGGGGCCAAGACCGAATCCGAAAAATTCCCCGGCGCCAACGTCACCTACTGCATCGAAGCCCTCATGCAGGACGGCAAGGCCCTGCAGTGCGGCACCAGCCATGACCTGGGCCAAAACTTCTCCAAGGCCTTTGAGATCAAGTTCCTCGGCCGCGATCAGCAGCTTCAGTATGCCCACACCACAAGCTGGGGCGTCAGCACCCGCCTGATCGGCGCTCTGATCATGGCGCACAGCGACGACGACGGCCTGGTCCTGCCGCCGCGGGTCGCGCCGAATGTCGTCGCCATCGTGCCGATCTTCCGCAAGCCGGAAGAGGAACAGAAGGTGCGCGCGTTCATCGAGAAGGTCGTCGGGGGCCTGCTCGACGGGAAGACAGGCAACCGCTTTGCGCACCACGGCTTGGAGAGCTACCTCTACGACGAGCGCACGCAGCAGCGGATCGTCGTCGACTTCCGCGATGCGCGCCCCGGCGACAAGCAGTATCACTGGGAGCAGCGCGGCGTGCCGTTCCGGATCGAGGTCGGCCCGCGCGATGTCGACTCCAATTCGTTCGTCATCAAGTCGCGCCTGGGCGGCGGGCAGAAGGAGACGATCTCGATCGATCAGATCTCGCGCAAGTGGCTGTCGGATCGGCTGGACGCGATGCAGGATCAGCTTCTGTCGCGGGCGCGCGCGTTCCGGGATGAGAACACGCGCCAGGCCGACAGCTACGAGCAGATGAAGCAGATCCTCGAAGAGCACGGCGGTTTCGTCCGCTGCTTCTTCGAGCCCGACAAGGAAGCCGAAGCCAAGATCAAGGAAGAAACCAAAGCCACCGTCCGCTGCATCCCCTTCAACCAAAGCGGCCGAACGGGCAAGTGCATCTTCTCAGGAAAGGAAACGAGCACGGAGGTGCTCTTCGCGCAGGCTTATTGAGGAACCACAGTGAACACGGATCTGGGATCTGAGGTTTCAGATCTCAGATCCGTGATCCTGGACGCGCCTTTGAGTCTTGAACCTTGAAGCTTCATTGGAAGTTGTGAGTTGGAGCTTGGAATTTTCCTCCCTGCGGCCAGCCGCCGGCTCAGCTTCGTGTGTTCATCCGTGGATTCGTCAGCCTACTTCCCCCGCAATGCCAAAGTTGAGCTGAAATGCGAGCTGTTCAAGCTGCACCGCCAGATCCACGGAGTTGACCGCGACATTGGGCGGTACGTTCAGCGAGATGGGGGCGAAGTTGAGCAGGCCGTGCACGCCGGCTGAGACCAGCCGATCGGCCACCTGCTGGGCGACCTGTGCCGGGACGGCGATGATCCCCAGGCGGATGCTGTGCTGCTGGACAACCGATTCCAGCTCCTCCATCGGCTGAACCGTCAGCCCGCCGACGGCCTGGCCGACCTTGGCTGGATCACTGTCGAACACCGCCACCAGATTGAACCCCTTGGCGATGAACCCGCGATATCCCATCATCGCCCGCCCGAGGTTGCCGGCTCCGACCAGCAGCACGTTCCAGGTCTTGTCCGTCCCCAGGATGTGCCGCACGCGGGCGATCAGGTCATCCACGCGGTAGCCAATCCCCGGATGACCAAACTGCCCGAAATATGCCAAATCCTTGCGAACCTGCGCATCGGTCAAGTTCAGCGACTCGCCCAACTGCCGCGACGAGATCGTCTGGCGGTTGTCCCGCGCAAACGCCTCGAGCTGGCGCAGATACAGGCTGAGCCGCTTCACCGCGGGATTGGGAATGGATTCCGGACGGAACTGCTCCATGCGCGTCCTTTTTGCTGGAACTGTGGCCGAGCGGGCAGTTTACACTGTTTTTCCAGCCTCAGTGCCCCGGCGATTATTTCCGCCCCCAGCCCCCCGTCAAGTCAATCCCGCCCCACCAACCCCACCACCAGACCCCCGATTCCACTTCCCATGCGAACCCACCTTGACAGCCCACGTAACACCGCTAAATTGACCGCTCTGCCGCCCCAACGGCGGCGTCAACACCCATTCCGCAGTAGCTCAATGGTAGAGCAGCCGGCTGTTAACCGGCGGGTTGTAGGTTCGAGTCCTACCTGCGGAGCTTGA
>CALEKX010000032.1 GCA_937904525.1 uncultured Phycisphaerales bacterium | reverse complement strand
AAATCCGCCGCCAACGCTGTTTCAGGCTGATCCTCCGGCCCCCACGTTCTACAGCCAGCTCCGCCGCATCCTTGAGCAGAAGATGCCCAATCGGGCCAGCCCGCAGATGCTGCGCGGGCTGATTAGCAAGGCGCAGATCAAGGCCGATGAGCTCCGGTGGACGGGGTTCGATGACTGGCTGGCGCAGCAGACCGGCCCAGTCACCAAGGAGCAGGTGCTCGCGTTTCTGGACGCCAATGCCGTGCAGATCCACGAGGTGGAATTGGGTCGGCCCCGCCCCCCGCTGGACTGGACCCGCCGCGGGGTTTCTTGGATGGCAGAGGGTGACAGGTATGTGATCGAGCGTCTGGCTAACGGGAAATACCTGCTCACCCTGCCGGACGGGACACGCCTGACCCGTGACACGCTTGCCGAAGCCCAGGAAATCGCGGAGGCCAAGGGCAACGCCACCGACGGCGATCGCATTACGACGCATTACGACCTGTTCCAGTTGCCCGGCCCAAAACGGGAATACCGTGAGTTGCTGCTGACGCTGCCGGAGGCAGTCGATAGTCAGCGGTCGGCGGTCGGCAGTGAAGGGGGGCTGGAAGCGGCTTACTGGCCTGGACCTGAAAATCGGCGGCGAGGGAATGAAGGGGATCTATGACGGCATCCTCACCGGTTACACGCGTAGATACGGCAAGAAGTGGGGTGCGGCGATTGGGCAGACGCTGCTGCCGCAGGCTAGCGAGATTGTTCGGCTTGTCGAGTTTGGGTTGGGGAGGAGGTGGTGAGGATACGCGTGACGGCCGCGATGATGTCAGCCGGTTCGCTCATCCGGCCGACGCCGACATTGCGGCAGGCCAGCCAGCCGGCTTCGGGGCCGATGAACTGGTAGCCCAGCTCCGCCAGCTTCGCGACGTTCTGTTTCGTGATGGGGTTCTCCCACATGCGATTGTTCATCGCCGGGGCGAAGACGACCGGGCAGGCGGCGGCTGAGACCATCAGGCTGACCAGGTCATCGCACAGGCCAGCCGCCACCTTGGCGATGACGTTGGCTGTGGCGGGGGCGACGACCATCAGGTCGGCCGTCTCGGTCAGGCGGATATGCTGCGGATCGCCGCTATCGACCAGGTCAAAGGTCTGCGTCCGCACCGGCCGGCCGGAGAGGGCTTCAAAGGTCAGCGGGGTGACGAACTTCTGGGCCTCAGCCGTCATGACGACCGTCACGCCCGCGCCGAGCTGCACGAGGCGCGAAACGACCTCCGCCACCTTGTAGGCTGCGATCCCGCCGCAAACGCCGACGATGACCTCGCGGCCCTGGAGCGTCGGCTGAACGGGTTGATCGGCGGGGGAAGCCATAGCATGGGAACCGGCTGAGCCGCGTCCTTACGGTCGCGGCTGGTTGGTGTGCGCCCTGCGGGTCAGTTTTCCGGGAGGCGCAGGCCGGAGGCTTCATAGTCGATGGCGATCTTGTCCTGGAGGATCTCCTGGACGACGATCTCCAGGTCAGTCATGTTGCCCGGCTCGACCAGCGGGCGAGCGCCGTTCATGAGCTCCAGCATGCGCTTCTGGATCAGGGCGGTCAGCTTGAACCGGCCACCCACCTTGTTGACGATCTCGTCGCTCTTGAGTGCTTCGATCATTGTTGTCCTTCAGCTAACTGTCCTTGTCACTTGTTACCTTGTCACTCGCAGCAGCCCCTGGTCGGGGGGACGCTCGCTTGAGACGGCGCCGCTTCAGCCTCGGCGCCCGGCGAGTGATCAGTGACAGATGACCAATGACACTTTCCTAAATTCCGCCCGAACGCCTGTGGCGGATGATTTTAATGACCTCATCGACGCATTTGTCCAGGTCATCGTTGATGACCATGTAGTCGAACGCCCGGCTGCCCTTGGCCATATGGATCTCGCGCTTGGCGGCCCGCAGACGCTTCTGGATCTCCTCACGGGGATCGCGGGCGCGGTCGGTCAACCGTTGCAGCAGCGTCGATTCATCCGGTGGCAGGATGAAGATCGTCAGTGCATCGGGGTAGTGATGGCGGACCTGCAGCGCCCCCTGGACGTCGATCTCCAGCAGCACGTCGCGGCCATCCTTCAGATGGTCCATCGCCGGGTGCTTGGGGGTGGCGTAATAATCGCCGTAAACCTGAGCGTATTCAAGAAACTCGTCGTTGTCCAACCGCCGGAAGAACTCCTCGCGATCGACATGATCGTAAGTCTTGCCCTTTTCTTCATTTGGGCGCCGCGGGCGGGTCGTGACCGAGACGGTGTACCAGACGTTGAGCTTCTCCGCCAGCCGGCGCGAAATCGTGCTCTTGCCGACACCGGACGGGCCGCAAAGGACGATCAGAAGGCCGAGATTGGGGGGAGAGGATTCGCTCATCTCTGGATTTGTTGCCTGGCGGTTGTCAGTTGTCACTGGTCACGTGTCACTCGCCGGCGCTCGAAGATTGGCAAAATCTTGCGATGCTGGCGACTTGCGCCTGTCCGGTGCCAGGCGAGGAACTGGCAACTGGGAATCGATAACCTTACTCCACGTTCTGCACCTGCTCCTTCAGCCGATCGATAGCGCCTTTGATCTCGACGATATGCGACGCGATCGTGGCATCGTTGGCTTTGCTGGCGATGGTGTTGGCTTCGCGGAGCATCTCCTGGGCGATGAAATCGAGCTTGCGGCCGGCATGCTCGCTGGTGCGGCAGGCATGCTCGAAGGCCTTCAGGTGCTGGTTGAGCCGCTGGATTTCTTCGCTGATGTCCGCTCGTTCAGCGAAGACGGCGATTTCCTTGAGCAGGTCCGCCTGATTGACCTCCAGCTCGGCTTTGCTCATCAGGGCATTGACGCGGGCTGAGAGCTTCTTGTGATACTCGTCGATGACGCTGGGGGCGCGGGTGGCGATGGCCTGCAGGCTCTTGTCGATGACCCAGATGTGGCGCATCAGGTCCTCGAAAAGCGCCCGGCCCTCGGCTTTGCGCATCTCGATCAGCTTGGCGATTGCCTGACGCGTCAGGTCGCGGACGATCGCGCCGTGCTTCTCGATCTCGTCACTTTCATCCCGCGGCTCGCTGAGCACGCCGGGCAGTTGCAGCAGGGCACCCAGCTCGATCTCCGTGCCGTTGTTGCGGAAGGCCTTGAGCTGGTTGAGGTAGGCTTCCAGTGCTCGCAGGTTGATGTGGTAGGCGGCTTCAGCCGTATCCACACGCATCTTCAGCACATACGTGATCGAGCCGCGTCCCAGCTCGGCGCGCAGGAGGCTTTCCAGCTCCGGCTCGAGGCCGGACAGGTTGTCCGGAAGCTTGATGACGGCTTTGAAGTAGCGGTTGTTGAGCGATCGGATTTCGACGGAGTAATGCGCGGAGTTATGCTCGGCCGCGGCATCGCCAAAACCGGTCATGCTGAGGATCATGCGAGGACGCCTCGTGCTGCGGTGTTACTCGGAGCCACTGTTGCCGGGGGCCGGGGTCTGCGCGCCCGAGTCGGGCGGGGGGGCCTGGCCGGCCGCGTCGTCGGCCAACTGCTGCCGCTGGGTCGCCATGCCCTGCGCAGCCAGGCGTTGCTCATGCACGTGGTTGGCCAGCAGGTTCAGTGCGACGGCAAGCAGCAGGAAGATGCCGAAGATGACACTGGTCGCCCACGTCAGCACATCGCCCGTCTTCGACCCGAAGGCCGTATTGCCGCCGGCGCCGCCGAAGGCGCTGGACAGCCCGCCGCCGCGGCCTTTCTGGATGAGGATCACCAGCATCAGCAGCAGGCAGACGATGATGAAGATGACGATGCACAGATAGAGCAGGAATGTCATGTCAGTTATCCGTTGTCAGCCGTCCGTTGTCCGCAGCCAGCGCGTCAGCACATCTGACTACGGACAACGGACCAACGACGATTTGCTACTTCGCCGCGTTCACAATCGCCAGGAAGCTGTCAGCCTTCAGCGACGCGCCGCCAATGAGGCCGCCGTCGACGTCCGGCTGGGCCAGCAGGCCGGCGGCGTTCTCCGGCTTCATGCTGCCACCGTACTGGATGCGGACGCGATCGGCAAAATCCTTGTTCCACATCTTGCCCAGTGACTGGCGGATGTACGCATGGACCTCCTGAGCCTGGGCATCGGTGGCGTTGCGGCCGGTGCCAATGGCCCACACGGGCTCATAGGCGATGACCAGCCGCTGCGGATCGTCGATCTTGCCCGGCTGAAGCTCGTCGAGCTGCTTCTGCACGACCGCCAGCGTCTGGCCGGCATCGCGCTCCTCAAGCTTCTCGCCGACGCAGTGCACCAAGGTCAGCCCGCCATCATAGATGGCAGCCGCCTTCTTCGCGACCAGCTCGGACGGCTCATTGATGATGTGCCGGCGCTCGCTGTGGCCCGTCAGGCAGAACTTCACGCCCAGGTCCTTGAGCATCTCGACGCTGATCTCACCGGTAAAGGCACCATTCTTCTCAAAATAGGCGTCCTGGGCTCCCAGCAGCACGCTCGAGCCGGCGATGGCTGCCGCGACCGCGTCGATGTAGACGAACGGGACGGCAATCCCGACATCCACACCCGCGGGCGCGCCCGCGGCAACGCCCTTGGCCAGCGCCACCGCGCCAGCCTTGTTGGTGTTCATCTTCCAGTTACCAGCAACAAACTTCGTGCGTGCCATGAGATCCTCTGAGAATGACTGTGGAACCACGGAGACGTGGAGACGAAGAGGCTTGTTTTGATCGAAGGGCGGGATCGTGAGTCGTGAACAACACGGAACAGATGGCTGTTACGCACTAATCACTGATCACGACATCATCTCCGCGCTCCGTGCCTCCGTGGTTCCCTAAACTATGCCTGCGCAACCTTCTCAGCCGTTTCGGCGAAGGTTTTGCCTGTGATTGCCGCGACCTGCCGCAGTTGGCCGAGCAGCTCCCGGAACATCTCCGGCAGCAGCGCCTGGGGGCCATCGCACTGGGCTTCGGCGGGGCAGTAGTGTACTTCAACGATCACGCCGTGCGCCCCCGCAGCCATGCCCGCCATCGCCAGGGCACCGACATAGTCCCGTTTTCCGGCGGCGTGCGAAGGATCCACGATTACCGGCAGGTGGCTCCACTGCCGAAGCACGGGGATTGAGCTGATGTCCAGCGAGAAGCGGATCGAATCCTCGAACGTTTTGATCCCTCGCTCGCAGAGGATCACACCCTGGTTGCCCTGGCTGAGGATGTACTCGGCGCTCATCAGCCATTCCTTGACGCTCGCCGACAGGCCACGCTTCAGCAGGACGGGCTTGTGGGTCTTGCCGACCTCGCGGAGCAGGTCGAAATTCTGCATGTTGCGGGCGCCGATCTGGAAGGAATCGACCAGCGGCTCCATCTGCTCGACCTGGCGGGTGTCCATGACCTCGACGCAGATCGGCATGCCCAGCTCGTCGCCGACCTGCCGCATCCAGCGCAACGCGTCCATCCCCAGTCCCTGGAAGGAGTAAGGGCTGGTGCGTGGCTTGAAGACGCCGCCGCGGAGGATGGTGGCGCCGCCGGCACGGACCTCGCGGGCGATCCGCCAGAGCATCTGCTCGTTCTCGACGGCGCACGGGCCGGCGATGCAGACGGCATGTCCATTACCGACAGACACTTGCGGCACGCTGCCGCCGCCGATGACGACGGTGGTGTCTTCCTCGTGGAACTCGCGGCTGGCGAGTTTGTACGGCTTCATGATGGGGACGACTTTTTCGACCCCATCGAGGGCGGCCAGATGGGTTTGGTCGATGATACCTTCCTCGCCCATGGCCCCGATGATGGTGCGGAACTGACCCCGCGACAGATGCGGCGTGGCGCCCATACGCTCGATTTCCGCGACAACGCGGTCGATCGACGCCTGCGTCGCGTTGGGATTCATGACAACGATCACGGCAGATGACTCCTGGGAAGCAAAGCCCCGGAAAAGGGGGATAAGTCTAGCACAAACCGTCCGGCGGGCAAGGGATGTGCAGCGGCCGGGTGGGGCGGGTGTTGAACCGTGGGCCGCGTTGGGTTAAAGTACGCGGCTCGACCTGAACCTCCACCCGGTTCGGGTCGTCTTAATTCCGGCTAATTGCGAACACAGGTGACGTTATGGCACATAAGAAGGGTCAGGGTTCTTCCAAGAACGGTCGTGACAGCAATCCGCAGTACCTTGGCGTCAAGGTGTACGGCGGCCAGCGGCTGACGGCTGGTTCGATCATTGTCCGCCAGCGCGGCACGCGCTTCAAGCCCGGCTTCAACGTCGGCATCGGCAGCGACGACACGCTGTTCGCGCTGACCGACGGCGTGGTCGAGTTCCAGGGCCGCAAGGTGCATGTCCGTCAGGACGCAGCGGTCTAGGACGTTTCGACCGGCCCAGACAATCCTCCGCGAAGCCGCGGCGACATTCGCTTGCGCCTTCGCGTTTTTCTTGCGCGGATCATAGGCTCACTCTGGAGATGCAGAGAATGCACAGCAGGCGTGAGTGGCCGCCCTTGCGGTTAGCATCCTCTGCGACCTCGGCGTCTCCGTGGTGAACGATCAATATGTTCGTCGATGAAGCCGAAATCTTCGTGAAAGCCGGCGACGGCGGCCCGGGAGCCGTCTCGTTCCGACGGGAAAAGTACGTCCCCAAGGGCGGTCCCGACGGCGGCGACGGCGGGGATGGCGGCAGCGTCTACTTCGAAGCCGACGCGGCTGAGAACACCCTTCTCGACTTCGCCTCCAAGCACCACTGGCGCGCCGGCAACGGCAAGCCGGGGCAGGGCAAGAAAATGTATGGCCGCAGCGGCGATGACCTGATCATCCGCGTCCCGCCCGGCACGCTCATCTACGACCTGGAGCATGGCATCCTCCTGGCGGACCTCGATCAGCCGGGCAAGCGCGTCCTGATCGCCCAGGGCGGCAAGGGCGGGTTGGGCAATTGGCATTTCAAGAGCTCGACCAACCAGACCCCGCGCTACGCCCAGCCGGGCACGGAAGGCCAGCAGCGGCATCTGAAGCTTGAGCTCAAGCTTATCGCCGATGTCGGTCTGGTCGGCATGCCCAATGCCGGCAAGAGCACGCTGCTGCGGTCGATCTCCGCCGCCCGGCCGAAGGTGGCGGACTACCCGTTTACCACCCTCGAGCCGCAGCTCGGCATCGTTGACCTGATCGGCGACCGCCGCATGGTCTTTGCTGACATCCCCGGCCTGATCGAAGGCGCCCAGAAAGGGGCCGGCCTGGGCCATGCATTCCTCCGCCACATCGAGCGGACCAAGATCATCGTCCACCTGCTGGACCTGTACCCGACCGACGGCTCAGACCCAGCCGAGAACTACCGCATCATCCGCGGCGAACTCGAAGCCTTCAGCCCGAAGCTGGCAGAGAAGCACGAGATCATCGCCGCCAACAAGATGGACCTGGCCATCGACAGCGAAGCCATCGACGCCCTGCGCGCAAAGCTCAAAGGCAAAGAGATCTTCCCCATCTCCGGCGTCAGCAAGCAGGGGGTCGAACCACTGCTGGAAGCGATCTGGCAGAAGCTAAACCCGAGCCCGGACGAGTGACGGCCCAGCGCCTGCCCCTTGTCATTTGTCACTTGTCCCGCGCCGGGCGCTGAAAGGCCGGTGGGCGCCCGCGATTGCGATCGGATCACAGCCCACCGGTTGCGGCGAGTGACAAGTGACCAGTGACAGATGACAAAATAACCAGTACCAATTGGAAGGTAGCGATGCTGCCCCCCGAACTTTCCATCGCCCTCAAAGAATGGTCCGTCGTCTGCGACGCTCTTGCGGACGGCCGGCAGATCGTCCTGCTGCGGAAGGGCGGCATCTACGAGTCAGCCGGGGAGTTTGAGGTTGAGCATCGGCAATTTGTGCTCTTTCCGACCGTCGTCCACCAGAAAGCCGAGCATCTCAAGGAGTCCGAGCGATCCAAGGTCATGCCGCAATCGGCTGAGCCCGATCGCATCTTGATCCGCGCGGCCGGCGAAGTCACCGACATCATCGAGTTGCGCGATCGTGCGCAAATGGACGCCATCGACGACGCCCACATCTGGGCGCCGCCGCTGATCGACATGCGGTTCAACTACCGTCCGGAAAATCCGCTCTATCTGCTGATCGTGCGCGCCTGGCGGTTGCCCCAGCCGGTTGAGATCGCCAACACGATCGCCTACGCCGGCTGCAAGAGCTGGGTCCCGCTGGATCAGCCGGTCCGTCTGTGCGATGCCGTTCCCGCCCTCGACGATGCTGCCTTTGAATCCCGTCGCGCCGACATCCGCCAGCGCATAAAGTAGGGGCGGATGCACGCCTCCGCCCCGGATAGCGATTGGATTGGTTCGATCCGTTACTTGCCACCCTTCTCGTATTCCTTGAGGAAGCCTTCGAAGGTGCGCATGTGCTCTTCCTCATCGCCGAGGATGGTCGTGACCATGTCGGCTGTGACGGGATCGATCTCGCTGGTTACCTCGATGATCTTGCGATAGTGATCGATCGCGCCCTGCTCAGCCTCGATGACGCCGCGGATGACGGCTGCGACATCGGTCGAATCCGCCGGCGGCTGGAGGTAGGTCTGCGTAGCCTTGAACTCCTTGCTGCCCGGGACCTTGCCGTACAGCACCTTGATCCGCTGAGCGAACTGCTGGGCGTGGCCGAGTTCCTCGGTGACGTCGGATGCCAGGCTCTTCTTGATCTCCTCAGCCCGCACGCCGTCGAGGTTAACCGAGTTGGCGATGTAGCTCATCACCGTCTCGATTTCCATCCAGTAGGCCTGCGTCAGCAGATCGACGATTTTCTTACGCTTGGATTCATCGCGGATGATGGGCATGGATTGCTCCTTCTGGAAGTAGGGGTCTTTTCTTGAGGATAGGGTAGGATGTGCTGAAACGGCAACGTCCAACTCGGGCTAGCGGACCTCCGACATGAGACTATGGCTGCAACCCGCGGGAAAATGCCGCTTCCGGTGCCGTTCAACACCCCCTCCCGTGACGTGTACTTATCCCAGACGAAAGGCTGACTCTATGAAGCAGATTGCCCGTTTTGCGATCCTGAGTGTCGTTCTCCTGGGGCTGGTGGCGCTGCTGCATGCCCAGGAGCCCATCGCACCGACGGATACCCCCCAGACCACCGAATCGACCGATGCCAGTGCATCCGCCGATTCCTCTGCATCCGCTGACCAGGCTGCCAGCGACCGGGGCGCCGTCGGTACGCTCTTCGACAAACTCAAAGCCGGCGGCAATACCGTCCTGGTGCAGGTGCTAATCTCCATTGGCGGCCTGGCCTTCGCGGTCGAGCGCTTCATCAACCTCCGTCGCGGCAACATCGTGCCGGCGGCTTTCTTCGAACGCGTCGATTCCCTCTGGTCCCAGGGCCGCGTCGAGGAGATTGAGGCCGTCTGCAACGCCCATCCCAGCACGCTTGCCCGCATAGTCAAGGCGCTGGTCGCTCATCGCAACAGCGCCGCAAGCGATGCTTCCACCGTGGCCGGCGACATCGGCGCCCGCGAGCTGAAGCTGCACCTGCAAAAGGCCTATCCCATCGCCGTCGTCGCGACGATCGAGCCGTTGCTGGGCCTGTTTGGCACGGTGTGGGGCATGATTCTCGCCTTCGACAAGGTCGCCCTCATGGGATCGATGGGTAACGCGGCGGCCCTGTCCAGTGAGATCTCGCTGGCGCTGGTGACCACAGCCGTCGGTCTGGCCATCGCCATCCCGATGCTCATCCTCTACCACTACTTCAAGAGCCGAACGAACATCATGGCCATCAGCCTTGAAGAGCAGGTCAACGAGCTGATCAGCCGCCACATCATCCGCAAGTCCCAGCCGGAGGCTGCCCATGCGCATTGAACTCCAGGATGAGGACAACCTCGACGTCCCGATGGCGCCGCTGATCGACGTCGTCTTCCTGCTGCTGATCTTCTTCCTCGTCGCCTCGCAACTGAAGGAGATCAAGCGAGAGCTGAAGCTCGAGCTGCCTGAGGCGACCGCAGCCGCCGAAGTCGTCGTGCCCGACGATCTGCTGATCATCGCCATTGACCGCGCCGGCCAGGCCTACATCGGCAGCGAGCCCGTGACGACGACCATGCTGCTGGACGAGATCCGCCAACGCTCTGCACAGCAGCCGGATCTGCGCGTCCGCATCGATGCTGACCGCGAAACGGCCTATCACAACGTCGTGCGCGTCCTGAACGAACTTCAGTTCCACGGGTATACCAATGTCGGACTCCAGGTACATCAGGAACCGCAGCGATAGCCCGAGCGTGTCGCGGCAGCTCACCGAGGGGTTGTCGATCGGCTGGATCGTCTCGATCGTCGTACACGCGGCGATCATCTGCCTGACGATCTTCTACAAGCCCTTCCGCGACGCCATCTTCAGCCCGCCGCGTCAGGAGACGCGCATCTCCGCCCCCACGCAAACCATCCGCGAAGTCAGCCAGGTTGTCCGGGACACCAGGAAAGAACAGATCCTCCTTAACCTCCAGCGGATGCGCACGGCGCTCTCGGAGATCGAGCGACTGCGACGCCAGCGCCTCGATGCCTATCAGCAGTACAAGCAACAGATGGCCACCACCGCGCCCCAGCGCGTCGACCTGGCCATGCAGAAGGCGCTGGAAGCTCAGCTCAAGACCCTCGACCAGCAGAAGCAGGATCAGCACGAGCAGGCGCTGCTCTCGCAAGCCGAGGTCGACGGCCAGCAGCAGGTTGCCCGGCGCTTCCTCGACATGGGTGGGCTGACGAAGACACTCGAATCGCAGCAGGCCGCTATCGCCGCACAGGCCGTCGCCAATGAGCGGCAGATCCACGCCAAGCGGCTGCTCGATGAGCTGCCCAGTCTCGAGCAGCGCATCAGCCGCCTGCAGCAGCAGATCGAGAAGAGCTACCAGCCCGACGTCGACACCGAAGAGGCCCGTCTGAAAGATGCCCTTCAAGCCGTCGAGCAGCGCAAGGCTGAGCATAAGCAGGCCGTCGAGACGGCTGAGGCTCATCAGCCAGCCGTCGCCAGTGCGAAGCAGGCGGTCGAAGCGGCGACGCAGGCCCTGGCCGCGGCCCAGGCCGGCGAGGACCGCAAAGCCATCGACACCGCCGACAAGAACCTCAAGCGTGCCCAGCGCGAGCTGGAACTCGCCGAGTCGCGCGCCAAACGCCATGCCGAAGCCGTCGAACGCGCCGCCGCGCGCATCGGCTCAGCCGAGTCGCAGGCGGATCGCCATCAGCGAAACCTCCAAATCAAGCGGGAACGTCTCGAAAAGGCGCAGCAGGAACTCGCCGATACGCAGGCCAAGCTTCAATCGCTCCGCCAGGAGATTCCCCAAGCCGTCGCCGCCGCACGCGATGCGCAAGCCGACGCGGCTGAGCAGCAGAAGCACGCCATTGCCGCGCTTGTCTCCGAGATTCGCGAGCTGCAGGAGCAATCCCAACCTGTCGTCGCTGATGCCGACCAGACCGACACCATCGATCCGCCACCCGAGCCGCTGCTTCTTCCCTCGCGTTCGCTCTCCCAGCTCAGCCTTGCCGAGCTGTACGAGCTGGCCCGCGTGGCTGAGGCGCAGGTCACCGAGCGCTATCGCGAGCTGCGGGCGGCTGATCTGGCGATGGTCCGCGAGATCTCGCTTGGCGAAGCCATCGAGCAGACGGACGTGCCTCGCCCGATCCGTCCGGAACTCGATACGGCGCTGCTCAACGCCACGGCCGACGATCCCGGTCGCCTCGAGCTACAGAAGTCCGAGATCGCCGCCGCCATCCGCGAGACCGAGTCGATGGCCAGCCTCGCCGATCAGCTCATGGGCACGGCGCTGGCGGCTGAGGCGCGCGCCCAGCGGGGAGCGGATATTGCGATGATCACGATCCCCGCCAGCGAGGATCGCATCCAGGCCGTCACCGACACGGGACAGGCCTTCCTCGATCTGCGCGGCTTGATGGCAGGCAGCCCGCAGGCGAGTGCTGCTGGGCCGGGCGGCGTGCCTGACCAGGTGCCCATCATTCCCAAGGAGCTGCTGCGGACATTTCAGCCGTCACGGCGGGTCGCGAGCACCGGTGTGCCCGCGAAGTACATTTTTGTCGACACCTGGTATGTGATCGGGCCATTTCCCAACCCTGAGCGCAAGTACATGGACCAGGCGTACGAGCCTGAGAGCGTGATCGATCTCGATGCCGTCTACTTCAAGGACGGCCGTGAACTGCGATGGCAGTTCACGCAGAACAACGACGCGCGTATCGAGCCGGTCGTCGTTCATCAGGACGCCATCTACTACGCCTATACCGAGCTCTACTTCGATCAGCCGCAGGAGCTGATGATGGCTGTCGGCAGTGACGACTATTCCAAGATCTGGATCAACGGTGAGCTGGTGTATGTCAGTGGCCGGCAGCAGAAGAACTGGAATCCGACGGAGGCCTGGCGTCTGGTACGTTTCCGTCAGGGCGTCAATCGCATCCTCTATCGCGTAGAAAACGGCTGGAAGGGTATGGGCTGGTCGATGGTGCTGGCGCTCGACCCGTCATGATCGAAGCCCATGGCAGGGCCCGATCTGCCGGTTTGTGCGCTACGCACAAACGCCGTTGCGCCGTAGGCTGATGGATATGACCCAACCGATTCATGTGGAGGCGGTCCGCGGCCAGCCGCGGCTGGATGTGGAAGCCGATCTGCGCCGCATCCGCCGATTGGCCAAGCTGCTGGATGCGCGCTTCAGTCTCGGGGGTGTGCAGTTCGGGTATGACGCGATCGTCGGCCTGGTGCCGGTGGTGGGGGATATCGTGACGGCGCTGCTGGCGCTGTATCCGGTTTACCTGGCGCGGCGGCACGGTCTGGGGGGCATGCTGGTGGCGCGGATGGTCGGCAATGTCCTCCTCGACTGGCTGATCGGCGCGGTCCCGCTGGTGGGCGACCTGCTGGACGTGGCTTACAAGGCAAACCTCCGTAATCTGGAGCTCTTCGAACGCGCTTTGCGGCGCACCCCTCGCTCGTAGCCCTGTGAACCGACCGATTGCGGGCGTTCTGCGGCGCAAAGTGCAAGAAACGACCCCGCCAAGCCGATGCTGATGCTGGCGGAATCTCAACTTGCGACGATTACCGGCCTCTTCTACGATGGAATAACGACACGTTCCAGGAGCCTCACCATGATACGACGCCTGTCGGTTGTGCTGATCATTTGTGGCCTGTTCGGATCGGTCCTCCTGGCCAGGTCCGCCGTGGTGACGCTCACCGACGGGCAACGCATCGAGGGCGACATCGTCCGCGAGGATGCGTCGAGCATTACCGTCTCCATCCGCGGCATCGAGACGTCGATCCCGCGCGATCGCATCGAGGGCGTCAGCTATTTCGACAGCCTCTCAGCCCAGTTCGAGGAACGCCGCAAGGCGCTCGAACCCAAGGATGCCCCGGGCCACATCGCCCTGGCGCGCTGGGGGTTCGACAATCGCCTGTATGTCGAGGCCGAGCGGCTGCTGCAGCATGTGCTGGCTGAGGTCGACCCCAACAGCCGTGAGGCGGCGGATCTGCTCAATCTCGTCCGCCGGCAGATCGCGCTGGAGCGCCGGGGTCCCGTGCAGCCGCAGCCGGGCGGCGATCAGCCGGCTGGGGGCGGCGACCGCGCGGCTGCGCCCGATCCTTCGCAGTACCTGACCGACGAGCAGATCCAGATCATCAAGATGATGGAGGTCGTCGAGAACGACCCCGGCATCCGCCTGCGGATGGGGGCGCAGACCCGCCGCGATCTGGCTGAAGCGGCCCGGATCAATACGCGTCAGTTCGCGAATCTGAGTGCCTCTCGTCAGTTGCGGCTTCTGCGCGAATACGGCACTGACGAGATGCGCGCGGATGTCGAGATCCAGGGCGATCCGGTGGCGATCCAGGTGTTCCGCCAGCGCGTTCAGCCGATCATCCTGTCCGGCTGCGCGACGGCCGGCTGCCATGGCACCGCCGGAGCGGGCGATCTGCTGCTGTTCCCGCGTGCGGAGGTCAGCGATGCCGCGACCTACACCAACTTCCTGATCCTCCAGCGGTATACGCAGGCGGTCGAAAGCGACGCCGCGGCGGGTGGCCCGTTCGGCGGCGGCCCAGGCCAGCGGCGCATGATCGACCGGACGCGCCCGCAGGAGTCGCTGCTGGTGCAGTACATGCTGCCGCGCAACGTGGCTCAGTATCCGCACCCCCAGGTTCCGGGGTACAGCGGTCTGGTCCGCAACACCAGCGATCAGCGGATCACCACGATCCTCGGCTGGATCCGCGGCCTGGCGCCGTTCGAACCGAACTACCCCATTGACTACACGCCTCCTGGCCAGGCCAGCACCCAGCCGGCGCAGTAACCGCAGCAGTTAGAAAGGCACGTACGCGAGATGAGCGATCTGATTGTCGTCACCGGAGCAGCCGGGTTTATTGGCCGCAATGTGGTGGCGGAACTCAATGCGCGCGGGCACGACAATCTGCTGCTGGTCGATCAACTGGGTACGGGTGAGAAGTGGAAGCATCTGATCGGCTTGCGGTATGAGGACATCATCAGCCCGCAATCATATCTGCAGCAGGTGCTGGGGGGCTCTGCGCCCAAGACCGATGCCATCATCCATCTAGGGGCCTGCAGCGCGACCACCGAGCGTGATGCCGACTACCTGCTGGAGAACAACTACCGCTACACCCGGCGGCTTTGCGAATATGCGCTGGCCAATCGCGTGCGCTTCATCTACGCCTCCAGCGCCGCCACCTACGGCGACGGCTCACGCGGCTACAGCGATGACGATGCTGTCACGCCGACCCTTCAGCCGCTGAACATGTATGGCTATTCCAAGCACATGTTCGATTTGTGGGCGCTGAAACACGGGCTTCTCGATCGCATCGTCGGGTTGAAGTACTTCAACGTCTTCGGGCCGTACGAAGGTCAGAAGGGGGACATGCGGTCTGTTGTGAACAAGGCATTTGAGCAGATCCAGCAGACCGGCAAGGTGCAACTGTTCAAGAGCCACAAGCCCGAGTATGCCGACGGCGAGCAGATGCGCGACTTCGTCTACGTGAAGGATGCCGTCGATGTGACGCTGTTCTTCCTCGAGAACCGCCGTCCCGGCGGCCTGTTCAACTGCGGCACGGGACAGGCGCGGACCTGGAAGGATCTGGTGACGGCTGTCTTTCGCGCGATGGGCCGCGAGCCCAACATCGAGTTCATCGATATGCCTGAAGCCCTCCGCGGTAAGTACCAGTACTTCACCCAGGCGGATGTGACGAAACTCCGCGCTGCCGGCTACGACAAGCCGTTCACTCGGCTTGAGGACGCCGTGGCGGAGTATGTGGCGTTTCTCAGTCAGCAGTAGACAGCCCGCCGTCCGCACCCCGTCCTCAAACAGGTTGCCGGTGGGCTTGGTGCAGAAGGCAAGTCAGCCGATGGAATCGCTGTTGTCTTCAGGGGGTGGGATCAGCGTGGGGGCCACCATGACACGCATGGCGG